>NZ_JBKBVU010000010.1:0-38601 GCF_046289365.1 Caldimonas sp.
CTCCGCTTTCTCCCTATTCCCCCCTCCCCCCCTCCCCCCACGGCCACGGGCAAGGCGGCATGCAGTTGGCGGTGAAAGACGTGGGTGGTGCTCGGGTTCATTCAGCGCTTCTCCGGGGGGCAGCCTGGCGCGCCGGGCGCTCCCAATAGGCCTTGCGGGCTTGCAGAAGGGCCTGGCGCCGGGCCAGGTGGTCGAGGACATCGGCCCCGCCTTGCGCCGCGACGGCCGCGATGAGGGCCTCGGCCAGCGCCTGGGCACCGGTCATCGATTGGAAAAAGGACGGCGAGCTCGCCGAAAACAGCAAAGCCTGCCGTGCGCCGCGCGCGATCGGGGACAGCGCGCTGTCGGTCAAGGCGAGCACCGGGACGCCGGCCTGCACAGCCTGCTGCACGGCCTCGACCGTCTCTCGGGTGTAGGGGGCCTGGCTCACGGCCACGAGCAGGTCGCGCGGGCCGAGGAGATCGAGCTGGTCAACCCAGCCTGCGGCCGCATCGTGCAGCAGCCGTCCCCTGCTGCACAGCAGGCCGAAGGTGTAGTGCAGGTGGTAGGCGATTCCGAAGCTGGCGCGCAGCCCCAGAAACGCCACCTGGCGGCTTCGCAGCATCAGCCGGGCTGCGGCCTCGATCCGGCCGGGCGCGTTGAGCCCCGCGCAGGATCGCACATCGGCCACCTGGGCCTCGTTCAAATCGCCCATCAGTGAATGCCGGGCCGACGCAGTGCGCTGTGCGCGGCCCAGGTAGCCGACCGGGTCTTCGGCCTGCCGGGCCAAAGCCCGCCGGAAGGGCTCGCGCAAGGCCTCGAAGCCAGGCAGGCCCAACTGACGGGCCAGCCGGGTCATGGTCGCCGCCGACACGCCGGCCTGCCGGGCGCTGGCGCGCATCGACTGCAGACCCAGGGACGTCCCGTGCCGGACGATCCAGCGCGCGGCCCGGCGCAGCTCGGGGCTGAGGGCCTCGAAATGCCGCTCGACCAGTGCGTGGACGTCCTGGGGCTCCATCGGTGACGTTTCGCTGCGGGGGTGTCGGCGCAAACAGTGGACTGGAACAGATGTTTCATAGTATGCCATACGAATCATCTGTTTCACGCGCTCCCTTTCAAGGACTGCAACCCCCTACACTGAAGCCTCCTTGCGTCCGAGCCCTCATCGTGCAGCCCATGCCAGCGCCCCCTTCGTCTTCTGACCGGCCGCCCTCGACCTGGATCCTCTGGCGTGAGCGCCTGCGGCGCCGCGCCCTGCGCAGCATCAAGCGGCTCGTGCGCCCCTGGTGGATGCGACGCCTGCAACGGCGCAACCTGGAAAGCCGCGAGAGTCTCCTGGACCCGGCCGGCCCGGTGGTGTCGCTCACGAGCTTCGGGCCGCGACTGGCTGGCGTGCACTACACCATCGAAAGCATCGGTGCCGGCACGCTCAAACCTTCGCGTCTGGTGCTGTGGCTGGAACACGAGCTGATCGAGGCGGGCCTGCCCGAAACCTTGCAGCGCCTGCAGGCCCGCGGGCTGGAGGTGCGCGGCACCGAGGACTACGGCCCACACAAGAAGTACCTGCCGCAAGTCCTGTGCGAACCGCATCCGACCCGACCGCTGGTGACGGCCGACGACGATGTGCTGTACCCGCGCGACTGGCTGGCCGAGCTGATGCGCGCCCACGAACGAATGCCCTGGGCGATCGTGTGCTTCCGGGCCCACCGCATCGCCTTCGACGCCCAGGGGCGGTTGCTGCCCTACGCCCAGTGGCCCCCCTGCGAAGACACCCGCCCGGATCACCGCCACTTTCTGACGGGGGTTTCGGGCGTGCTGTACCCGGTGCGCATGCAGTTGGCTTTGCGCGAACGCGGCCTGGCCTTCCTGGACTGCTGTCCGCGTGCCGACGACATCTGGCTCAATGCCACGGCCTTGCGCACCGGCGTGCCCGTGGCACAGATCACGCCCGTCGGGCGCACCTTCTTCGAGATCCCTGGCACTCGAAGTAATGGCCTGGCACGTGGCAATGTGCAAGGCGGCGGCAACGACGCTCAGCTGCGCGCCACCTTCACGCCCGAGGAGCTAGAGCGCCTGCGCCGGCCCTAGATGGACATGCGCTGGCGCACGCCGTCGGCTGCCATGCCGGCGCCGCGGCCTTGCATCACCACTTCGCCGCGCTCCATCACGAGATACTGGTCAGCCAGTTCGGCAGCGAAATCGTAGTACTGCTCGACCAGCACGATGGCCATGGGCGGATGGCCGTCCATGCCGGTGTCGGCCAGCCTGCGGATGACGCGGCCGATGTCCTTGATGATGGACGGCTGGATGCCCTCGGTGGGCTCGTCCAGGATCAGCAGCTTGGGGCCCGCCGCCAGGGCGCGGGCGATGGCCAGTTGCTGCTGCTGCCCGCCCGAGAGATCGCCGCCGCGCCGGTGCAGCATCTGCTTGAGCACCGGGAACAGCTCGAAAAGCTGCGGCGGGATGGGCGTTCGCGCGCTCTTGTAGGCCAGCCCCATGCGCAGGTTCTCCTCCACCGTGAGGCGGCCGAAGATCTCGCGGCCCTGGGGCACGTAGCCCACACCCTTGCGCACACGCTCGTAGGGGGTGTCGCAGGTGATGGGATGGCCGTCCAGGGTGATCGTCCCGGTCTTGACCGGCACCAAGCCCATGAGGCTCTTGAGCAGCGTGGTCTTGCCCACGCCGTTGCGCCCGAGGATCACCGTGACCTCACCCGCCTTCGCCTCGAAGCCGACATTGCGCAGGATGTGCGAGCCGCCGTAGTACTGATTGATGCCTTCGACCTTGAGCATGCTCAGCGCCCCAGATAGACTTCGACGACCTTGTCGTTGGCCTGCACTTGCGCCAGCGAGCCTTCGGCCAGCACACTGCCTTCGTGCAGCACGGTCACCTTCTTGGCCGGGTTGTCTCGCGTGAGGTCATGGATGAATTTCATGTCGTGCTCGACCACCACCAGCGAATGGCTGCCTTCGAGCGACAGGAAGAGTTCGGCGGTGCGTTCGGTCTCCTCGTCGGTCATGCCGGCCACGGGTTCATCCAGCAGCAGCAGCTTAGGGTCCTGCATCAACAGCATGCCGATCTCCAGCCACTGTTTCTGGCCGTGCGACAGCAGGCCCGCCGTGCGCTGGGCCTGGTCGCGCAGGTGGATGAGCGTGAGGATCTCGGCGATGCGGTCGAGCTGCTCGCCCGAGAGCCGGAAGAACATCGAGGCGCGCACGCCCCGGTCGGCGCGCAGGGCCAGTTCCAGGTTCTCGAAGACGCTCAGGTGCTCGTAGACCGTGGGCTTCTGGAACTTGCGGCCGATGCCGATGGTGGCGATTTCGCTTTCGCGCAGGCGCAGCAGGTCGATGGTGGAGCCGAAGAAGGCGCGTCCGGCATCGGGGCGGGTCTTGCCGGTGATGACGTCCATCATCGTGGTCTTGCCAGCGCCATTGGGGCCGATGATGCAGCGCAGTTCGCCGGCGGTGATGCTCAGCGAGAGCTGGTTCAGCGCACGGAAGCCATCGAAACTGACGGTGATGTCGTCCAGATAGAGGATGGCGCCATGCGCCAGGTCCACTTCGCCTTCGCGCACCACACGGCCGTAGCTGGCATCGCGTCCGCCAGAGCCGTCGATGGGACCCCGTGAACGCTGCAGATGCTCTTCCCGGGCGCGGGCGCCTGCTTCCATCAGGTCGGGGGTCATGCGCGGTCCTCCGTGTTCTTGCGGCGCCCGCGCAGCAGGCCGACGATGCCATGGGGCAGGAACAGCGTCACCCCGATGAACAAGGCCCCGAGGAAGTACAGCCAGAACTCGGGGAAGGACACGGTGAACCAGCTCTTGGCCCCATTGACGAAGAAGGCGCCGATGATGGGGCCGATCAGCGAGGCCCGCCCGCCCACGGCCGTCCAGATGGCGATCTCGATGCTGGCCGCCGGCGACATCTCGCTGGGGTTGATGATGCCCACCTGCGGCACGTACAGGGCCCCGGCCACGCCGCACATCATGGCCGACAGCGTCCAGATCGACAGCTTGTAGCCCAGCGGGTTGTAGCCGGTGAACATCACGCGCGACTCGGCATCGCGCACGGCCTGCAGCACACGGCCGTACTTGCTGTTCACGATCCAGCGGCCCAGCAGGAAGAAGCCGATCAGCACGAAGCCCGTGATCGCGAACAGCGTCACCCGCATGCCCGAGGTGGCTATCGGGATGTCGAGGATGCGCTTGAAGTCGGTGAAGCCGTTGTTGCCGCCAAAGCCCGTCTCGTTGCGGAAGAAGAGCAGCATGGCGGCAAACGTCATCGCCTGCGTGATGATGGAGAAGTACACGCCCTTGATGCGCGAGCGGAAGGCGAAGTAGCCGAAGACGAAGGCCAGCCCGCCCGGCACGGCCACGACGAGCACGAGCGTGGCCAGGAAGGAGTCGCTCAGGGCCCAGTGCCAGGGCAGCTCCTTCCAATCCAGGAAGACCATGAAGTCGGGCAGCTCCGACTTGTAGTGCCCGTCGGTGCCGATCTGGCGCATGAGGTACATACCCATCACGTAGCCGCCCAGCGCAAAGAACAAGCCGTGGCCCAGCGAGAGGATGCCGGTGTAGCCCCAGATCAGGTCCATGGCCAGCGCGCAGATGGCGTAGCACATGATCTTGCCGAACAGGCTCACGTAGTAGTCGCTCAGGTGCCAGGCGCTGTCGGCCGGCACGGCCAGGTTGAGCAAGGGCACCAGCACGCCCACGCTCAGCGCCGCTGCGAGCACGGCCGCCCAGCCCTTGGGCCCCAGCAGCAGGCCACGACGTGGCACGAGATCGACACCAGCGGTGCCTGCGTTCAGAACCGCTGTCATGCCTCGGCACTCCTTCCCTTCATTGCGAACAGGCCCTGCGGACGCTTCTGGATGAAGGCCACGATGAGCAGCAGCACCATGATCTTGGCCAGCACCGCTCCCTGCCAGCCTTCCAGCAGCTTGTTGATGACGCCCAGGCCCAACGCGGCGTACACCGTGCCGGCCAGTTGCCCCACCCCGCCGGTCACCACCACCAGGAAGGAATCCACGATGTAGCTCTGGCCGAGATCAGGCCCGACATTGCCCACCTGCGACAGCGCGCAGCCGGCCAGGCCGGCAATGCCCGCGCCCAGGGCAAACGCATAGGTGTCGATCCGCGCCGTGTTCACCCCCATGCACGCGGCCATGGGCCGGTTCTGGGTGACCCCACGCACGAACAGCCCGAGCCGCGTGCGGGCGATCAGCAGCGCCACGCCAGCCACCACCAGCGCCGCAAACACGATGATGGCGATACGGTTGTAGGGCAGCGTGAGGTTGGGCATGAGCGTCACACCACCGCTCAGCCAAGTCGGGTTGTCCACCTGCACGTTCTGGGCGCCAAAGAGCGAACGCACCGCCTGGATGAGGATGAGGCTGATGCCCCAGGTGGCCAGCAGGGTTTCCAGCGGCCGGCCATACAGCCAGCGGATCACGCTACGTTCGAGCACCGCACCCACCACGGCCGACGCCAGGAAGGCCACGGGCACCGCGGCCAGCACATACCAGTCGAACCAGCCCGGCAGATGCGCGCGAAAGAGGTTCTGCACCACGTAGGTGGCATAGGCCCCGATCATCATCATCTCGCCGTGGGCCATGTTGATCACACCCATCAGGCCATAGGTGATGGCCAGGCCGAGCGCCACCAGCAGCAGGAGGCTGCCCAGGCTCACGCCGCTGAACAGCACCCCCGCGCGCTCGCCCCAGGCCAGGCGGTTGTCCACGGCCGCGAGTGACTTCCTCAGGGCCGCGCGCACCTGCGCGTCGGGTTCGGTGAAGCTGTCGCCGTCCTGTGCCAGCCGCTCGCGCAGCAAGGCCTGCACCGTGGGCTGGTTGCTGCGGCCCAGCAACTCGGCCGCCTCCAGGCGCAGGGCCGGATCGTGGGAGGTGATCATGGCGGTGGCCCGCAAGGCCTGCAGCTGCTCACGCAGTCCGGCATCGGTCTCGCGCTCGAGCACCTTCTCGATCACGGGAAGCTGTTCCGCGTCCAGGATCTCGCGCTGCATCTGCGCGATGGCCTGGCCGCGCACGGCCGGATCATCCGAGAAGAGCTTGAGCGCGGCCAGGGCCGCCTGCAGCGCCCGGCGGATGCGGTTGCTGTTGACCACCTCCTCCGCGCCGTCGGGCAGGGTGGCGGGCTCACCGGTGAGGGCGTTGCGCACCTCGTTGCCACGCACGATGAAGACCTGGTCGTCGCCGACGGTGCGCACCTCGTCTGCCAGCAAGGCCTCGATGTAGGGGCCCAGCAAGGGGTCGCCGGTGGCGGCCGCCTCGCTGAGCGCCTCGATGCGCTCGTCGTTATCGCCCAGGGCCAGGGCCCGGATCTGCTCGGGGCTCAGGGCCGCCGCCGGGCCCGCCAGCACCCAGGCCAGGGCGGCCAGGGCGAGGCGGATCCCCCATCGTGTCGTGGAACTCACTCGTGCATCCTCGAAAGCCCTTACTGCCCTTACTTCTTCTCGGGCTCGTCCTTCTTGCCCTTGTTCTCGGGAATGAAGGGGCTCCAGGGCTGAGCCTTGACGGGACCCTTGGTCTTCCATACCACGTTGAACTGACCATCGGCCTTCACCTCACCGATGAACACCGGCTTGTGAAGGTGGTGGTTCTTCTCGTCCATCTTGGCCATGAAGCCGCTCGGGGCCGGGAAGGTTTGGCCGGCCATCGCGGCGATCACCTTGTCGGTGTCCGTGCTCTTGGCCTTCTCGACGGCCTGCTTCCACATGTGGATGCCGATGTAGGTGGCTTCCATCGGGTCGTTGGTCAGCGGACGGTCTTTGTGGCCCGGGATGTTCTTGGCCTTGGCGTAGTCCGACCAAGCCTTGATGAAGGCGTCGTTGGTCGGGTTCTTGATCGACATGAAGTAGTTCCACGCCGCCAGGTGGCCCACCAGCGGCTTGGTGTCCACGCCGCGCAGTTCTTCCTCGCCCACCGAGAAGGCCACCACCGGCACGTCGGTCGCCTTCAGGCCCTGGTTGCCCAGCTCACGGTAGAAGGGCACATTGGAGTCACCATTGATGGTGGAGACCACCGCCGTCTTCTTGCCTGCCGCGGCAAACTTCTTGATGTTGGCGATGATGGTCTGGTAGTCGCTGTGGCCGAAGGGGGTGTAGGCCTCCATGATGTCGCTGTCGGGAATGCCTTTGGACTTCAGGAAGGCGCGCAGGATCTTGTTGGTGGTGCGCGGGTACACATAGTCGGTGCCCAGCAGCACGAAGCGTTTGACAGAGCCGCCGTCCTTGCTCATCAGGTATTCCACCGCGGGAATGGCCTGCTGGTTGGGCGCCGCGCCGGTGTAGAACACGTTCTTGCTCAGTTCCTCGCCCTCGTACTGCACGGGGTAGAACAGCAGGCTGTTGAGTTCCTCGAACACCGGGAGCACCGACTTGCGCGACACGCTGGTCCAGCAGCCGAAGACCACGGCCACCTTGTCCTGGGTGATGAGCTGGCGGGCGCGCTCGGCGAACAGCGGCCAGTTGGAGGCCGGATCGACCACCACGGGCTCGAGCTTCTTGCCCATCACGCCGCCCTTGGCATTGATCTGCTCGATCGTCATCAGGGCCACGTCCTTCAGGACGGTTTCCGAGATGGCCATGGTGCCCGACAGCGAATGCAGGATACCGACCTTGATGGTGTCGGACTGGGCATGGGCAGGCAGGCCGACGGCGGCCCCGCCCAGGGCGATGGCGCCCAGGGCCTGGTTGAAGTGGCGGCGGGAGATGGTCATGGCAGGCGCTCCTTTGGAATGGCAGGGCTGTGTGGAAGAGACAGCCTCAGCTTAGGCAGGGAGCGGTCGCACGCAAATACGCCACATGGCGTAGGCAGCGTGATGTCGCATGGCCCGAGCCCGCAACGTCGATCGGCGGGCCGGGTGAACCATCCCTCTCAGGAGCCGTCGATCATGCCCAAGGGCCGGCAGCGCAGTAACAAGGAAGCGAAGAAGCCGACGAAGGACCAGGCGCCGGCGAAACCGATTTCGCCGGATGCCGTCATGCCCACCCGTGTGACGGTGGTGCCCGATCGGCGCAAGAAGAAGTAGTTGCCGTAGGGTCCGACGCTCAGCGGCGCTGATCTTCGGCCTGCCGAGGAAGCGCCTGGTTGGCGCGGAACTCTTCCTCGATCACCCGTGCAAAGGCCTTGCGGGTCCCGCCGGTGGGCAGGGTGTTGACAGCCCGCAGGCGGGCTTGCACGTCATGCGACCGCAAGGCTTCATTGAAGGCGGCGTTGAGCCGCTCCAGCACGTCGGGAGCAGTGCCAGCCGGTGCAAAGACGCCGAACACCGACATCCGGTTGGCCGAGCCGAAACCCAGTTCCCCAAGGGTCGGCACCTCGGGCAGCACCGGCAGCCGCTCGGGTGCCCCCACGGCCAGGGGCTTGAATCGCCCTTCACGGATGTAGCGCAACTGCAGCAGGCCCACGTTGGTCGACAGGAGCTCGAAGTGGCCGCCCAAGGCGTCATTGAGCTGGGCGCCACCACCCTTGTAGGGCACGTGAATGATGTCCACCCCGGCCTCGGCAGCGATCCGTGCCAGCATCAGATGCCCCGTGGTGCCCACGCCAGAACTGGCCCAGCGCAGTGCTCCCGGTACGCGCTGCGCCTGCACCAGCGCATCAGCAAGGCTCGCGCCCGCAAAGGCCGGGGTGCCCACCACCAGCGCCGGGGTGGCCATCACGCTCACCACCGGAACGATGTCGTGCAGAGGTCGATAGCCGACGCGACCGAGATGGGGCGACAGCGTGAGGGGTGTGATGGCCGACAGCGCCAGCGTATGTCCATCGGACGGAGCCTTGGCCAGCGCCTCCATCGCCAGGGTGCCACCGGCGCCGCTGCGGTGCTCCACCACCACGGGTACATCCAGCCCCGCCGACACCTGCCGCGCCAGCAAACGCGCCATGTCGTCGCTCACCCCGCCCGGTGGGTAGGCCACGATCAGTCGGATGGGTCGAGCAGGCCAGGGCGGCGCAGCGGACGCGGACCGGGTCCAGGCGACTGCCAGGAGCCCTGCCAGGAAGACACGACGAGACAGGGTGGGCTTGACGTTCACGATGGCGGCATCTTGCCCGGGCCATGCGCCACGATGTCGACCACCAAGGCCACGAACGTGGCCAGGGCGCCCACGCAGTCCGCTTCCCGGTAGGCCAGGGTCAGGGGGGCATCCACCCTGGCCTCCGGCGACAGGGGCAGGTAGCGGATCGCATGCGGGTGCGCTCCCTGCATCGACGCGGGCACCACCGAGATGCCAGCGCCGGCGGCGACGAGATTGAGGTTGGTCATCATGCGCGGCACCTCGGCCACCACCTTCGGTTGCACGCCCGCCTGCGCGCAGCGCATCAGCAGGTTCGCGTACAGCCCCGGTGCGCCTGGCCGGCGCACGAGGATGAGGTTTTCGCCGTCCAGGTCCTGCAAGGCCACGCGGCGGGTACGACGACGTGCCAGGGGGTGGTCGAGCGGCACCGCCACCACCGTGGCCTCGTGCAGCAGGGTGTGCAGCTTGACGCCCGCCGGGTGCGACACGGGCACCCGCAGGAAGCCACCGTGCAAGCGCCCGTCGGCGATCGCTTCGGTGATCTCGGCCGCGTTGTTCTCGCTCAGCACCAGCTCGATCTCCGGGAAGCGATGGCGGCATTCCCGCAGCGCCTGCGGCGTGAAGGCATGCGCAGCGGCCGAGCTAGTGAACGCGATGTGTAACCGCCCGCGCTCACCCCTCGCCACACGCTGCATGCGCTCTTCCATCGCCGCGATGTCCTGCAGGATGCGCCGTGCTTCGGCCAGGAACATGCGCCCGCCGTCCGTCAGCGACACACCCTTCGGATGGCGATGGAACAGCGTGATGCCCAGCCGCGCCTCCAGAGCACGGATCTGCTGGCTCAGCGGAGGCTGCTGGATGCCCAGCTGTGCCGCTGCACGGGTCATGTGCCCGGCGTCTGCCACCGCCACGAAGTAGCGCAGGAGCCTTGTCTCCATATATGGAACGTCTTGAGAATCAATGGTCAGTATATTTGACCATCATGCATCAGGCCGCTAAGGTACCTGCGAACACCTCGACGAAGGTGCCCGACAAGACCTAACCGGAGACAAGCGGCATGACACTCGCTGCGCGCCCTCGTGCGCCCCATATCCTCATATTCGGCGTGGCCGCCCTGCTGGTCGGATGTGCCCAGACCCCGGCTCCCAGCAAGGAGGCCCCTCCCTCGGTCGCCACCTGCCCCGATGGCGTGCCTGCCGAGGCCCGCTGCCTGCGTGGTCAGGACTCTGCAGGCGCACACTACCTGATCGTCGTGCCCAAGGACTGGAACCGGATGCTCGTCGTGCATGCCCACGGCGGCCCCACGTTGGGCGAACCCAAGGCCAGCCGTGCCGATGAAGACATCAAGCGCTGGGCCATCACCGTGCGGGCCGGTTACGCCTGGGCAGGCTCCGTGTTCCGCCAGGGTGGCGTGGCCGTGCGCTCGGCGGCCGAAGACACCGAGCGGGTGCGCCGCATCTTCGTGGAGCATGTGGCGCAGCCGACGTTGACCTTGCTGCACGGCCAGTCCTGGGGAGCCAACGTGGCGGCCAAGGCGGCCGAGATGTATGCTGCTCCGGGCCAACGCTCCCCATATGCCGGTGTGCTGCTCTCCAGCGGTGTGCTGGCCGGCGGCACCCGCTCTTACGACTTCCGCCTCGATCTGCGGGTGGTGTACCAGTTCCTTTGCAACAACCACCCACGGCCCGATGAACCGCAATACCCACTGTGGATGGGCCTGCCCGTCGACAGCAAGCTGACACGCGCGGAACTGGCTGCGCGTGTCGACGAGTGCCTGGGTGTGCGAAAGCCTGCCGCCCAGCGCACGCCGGAGCAGGCGAGCAGGCTCAAGACGGTGGTGGACGTGATCCGCATCCCGGAAACCTCGGTGATCGCCCACCTCAACTGGGCCACCTGGCATTTCCAGGACATCGTGCAGAACCGTACCGGCGGCCTGAACCCTTTCGACAACGCGCAGGTGCGCTACACCGGATCGACCGATGATGCGGCGCTCAACGCTGGCGTGCTGCGCTACCGCGCCGACCCGCGGGCCGTGGCCACCTTCGGCGCCGACACCGACCTGACCGGCCGGATCGGCATCCCCGTGCTGACGGTGCATGGCATCGGCGACCCGACCGCCTTCGTCGAGCTGCAGTCGGCCTTCCGCCGGACGATGGAGGGCGCCGGCACGGCTTCTCGCTTGGTGCAGGTGCTCAGCGATCATCGCGATCACAGCTACCTGAGCGACCCGACCTATGCAGCGCTTTTCGACGCCCTGGTGCGCTGGGCGCAAGAGGGCGACAAGCCCACGCCCGCCGGGCTCGCGCGGCTGTGCAAGACCTACGAGGCCCGCTTCGGCCCGGGCTGCCGCCTGCTGCCCGACTACCAGCCAGCCCCGCTGGAGACCCGCGTCGCGCCGCGGCGCTGAGGTAGGAGCTGAGAAGCTTTGAACGAAACGCCAATCGCCTGGGGTGATCGCATTGCTGCTGATGGCGGCAGTTGCGCGACCAGTCAGCGCCCGATGCGCGGCATCAGCGCTGCGTGGGTCTGTTGTGAGGGTGTGGAAGGCGTGGCGAGCCAGCGTAGCAGCCAAGGGCACGCGGCGCGCCGTGCTTCAGGCGGCCAAGGCGATGTTCAGGCTGCGCATGCGCATCAGGTTGTGCGCCAGGGCGTGCCACAGCAGTACGGCCCGTGCCTTGGCCATGCCGCAGACGTTGAACCGCTGCAGAGCGCGTCGTCGCAGTTGCGCATTGGCGCACTCGACCGTGCGCCCCGCGCTGGATGTACAACGCCTTGGCGAAGTCGCTGCGCATGAACTCGCGCCACTGCGCCTGCGCGGGCGAGTCGGTGTGCTTGGGCGCCAGGCAGTCGATGTCGGGGTTGCGGCTGCGCGGCGGCAGCAGCACCGGCTGCGTGCCGCGCTCGGTGAGTTCGTCGATGGCCTGCAGCTTGGTAAAGCCCCCGTCGGCCATCTTCATGACCCGCGCCTCGGCGTCGGTGGTGCTCACGCGAGGCTCGGCCTCAGGTTCGGCCGGTGGCTTGGCGGCTGCGCCCCCGCCCGCGGCGCTCGCAGCAGCGCTGCGGCCGCGCCGCTTGGACGGCTTGGGCTTGTTCGGCTCGGGTGGGGGCTTGCGCTGCAGCCTCTGCATGGCCGCCAAGGCCGCGGCCAGGCGCTGCTCGCGTTCACGCGCGGCGCGCTCGACGGCGGCCGCTGCGCCGAGCCTGCGGCCGGCAACTCACCACCACCGAACAGGCTCGCCTGAGTCTGTTCACCCTCGTTCCCAACCGTTGCAGCGCTCATGCACTGCTCAACGCTTCAGGGGCGAGGTTCGTTCACGCCTTCTGAGTCGTCCGCCCTAGCGGTGCCGCAGCTGCGGCACACGGCCGGTGGCCACGCCCGCCGCCGCGGTACGGGTCTCGACGCCAAGCTTCTCGAAGACATGTTCGAGATGTTTCTTCACCGTGGCGGGGCTCGCACCCAGGATGTCGCCAATGTCGCGGTTGGTCTTGCCCTGCACGACCCAGTACAGCACCTCGGCCTCGCGCGTGGTGAGCCGGAAAGCGGCGATCAGGGCTTCGAGCATCACCGCGTCGTTGGCTTCGCGCAGCACCAGAAACCATTCACCGTCGCCGGTGGGGTGATGCAGCGCCAGTGTCAGGCGACGCGTGCCCTGCACGAGGATGCGGCTGGCAGGCTCGTGGGCCGCGCGGGCCTGCTCCGCCTGCTGGCGCACCCAATCGGTCAGTTCGGCATCCAGGAACCCGTCCACGCCGCCGCGATAGGCCTCCAGGTACTGGCGGGCCAGAGGGGTCTGCCAGGTGATGCGCCCGTCGGCCAGGCGAACGGCCAGCGTGGCATGGCCGAAGACGTCCAGGGCCTGGTGTGCCTGCCGGGCTTGCCGAGCCCCTTGCAGGTGCGTGGCGATGCGGGCAATCACCTCCCGGGTACGCACCGGCTTGGTCACGTAGTCCACCCCGCCGGCCTGGAAGGCCGCCACCACGTGCTCGGTGTCGGTGAGGCCCGTCATGAAGATGATGGGGATGCCGGCAGTGGTGGGCTGCGCTTTGAGGCGGCGCGCCACCTCGAAGCCGTCCATGCCCGGCATCACCGCATCCAGCAGCACGATGTCGGGCTGCGCCTGGGCGGCACGCTGCAGCGCACCTTCGCCATGGGTGGCCACCAGCACGGTGTAGCCCGACTCGTCCAGCGCATCGTGCAGCACGGCGACGTTGTCGGGCACATCGTCCACCACGAGGACCACGGCATCGGCGGCAGACAGGTCAGGCGAGGCGGTGTTCATCGAGGGCGTCCTGGATGAGGCGGGTGATGGTGTCGAACTGGAACTCGCGCGCCAGGCCTCGCAGGCGGGCCACGAAGGCGGTGCACTGGGGCTGCTCGGATTCGATCTGGTCGAGGACGCGAACGATGCCGCGGTAGTAGCCCAGCGTCACCTGGTCTGCCAAGCCTCGCAGATGGTGAGGCGCCGGCAGGGTCTGCGGTGCCGGGGCGGGCATCAGGGGCTGGAGCGGGGACTCCGATGCCCACACCCATTGCAGCGACAGGCGCTGGCCCAGCCAGTCGAGCAGTTCACCCACCCGCACCGGCTTCACGAGGAAATCCCGGGGCGTGATGCCTACGTCGTTGTCCAACCCCTTGTCGAAGGCATTGGCCGAAACGATGGCCACCGGTGCGGCGCTCAGGTTTTCCTGGCGGATGCGCCTCAGGGTTTCCCAGCCATCGATGCCCGGCATGGCCAGGTCCATGAAGATCGCATCGGGCTGGATCTGGCGCAACATGGCCAGGCATTCGTGGCCAGATGCGGCCTGGTGGATCTCGAAGCCCAGGGGCTGCAGCACGCTCACCAGCAATCCACGATCGACCTCCTCGTTGTCGACCACCAGGACACGCTTGCGAGGCCCCAGGTAGCCGGTGCGCGGCGCACGCGGCATCTCGGTCTCGATCACCGTGGCGCGCAGCTCGGGCAGGAAGAGGCGGATCGAAAAGCAGGTGCCCACGCCCGGGGTGCTGCGCACCGTCATCTCGCCGCCCATCAGGTCAGTGAGCATCTTCGCGATCGTCAGCCCCAGCCCCGTCCCCCCCACCGCAGCGCCACCGGCCGCCGAGCCCCGCTCGAAAGGATCGAAGATGCGCGACATCTCCTCGGCCGTCATGCCGGGGCCGGAATCCTCGATCTCGAAGCGTGCCATCTCGCGCGCGTACTGCAGACGGAACACCACCTGGCCACGGGTGGTGAACTTCACCGCATTGCCCAGGACGTTGATGAGGATCTGGCGCACACGCTTTTCATCGGCGCGCACCGCCTCGGGCACGCCGGCGTCGAACTCGTGGCGGAACGCGATGCCTTTGCCGGCGGCCTGCAGTTCGAAGAGCCTTGCGATCTCGAGCATGCTGTCGCGAAAGCGCATGGGCTTGACCTCCAGCGCCAGCTTGCCGCTTTCGATGCGCGCGAGGTCCAGCGTGCCATCGATCAATGACAGCAGATGCTCGCCGCCGCGACGGATCACGCGCACGGCCTGCTTACGATGCGCCGGCATGGCCTCGTCCTCGTCCAGCAGCTGGGCATAGCCCAGGATGCTGTTGAGCGGCGTGCGCAGCTCGTGGCTGATGGTGGTGATGTAGCGGCTCTTGGCCTGGTTGGCCAGCTCGGCCTGGTGCTTGGCCTGCTGGAGGGCCTCGTCGGTGCGGCGGTGCGATTCGATCTCGCGCATCAAGGCCTCGGTCTGGCGGTTCGACTCCTCCTGCGCCACCAGACGGCTGCGGTGCGCCAGCACCAGCCACCAGGCCACGATGCCCGACACCAGCAGCAGCGCGGCATAGGCTTTCAGGAAGGCGAGCTTGAGCGACGGGCCCAGCGCCGCCGCCTGCTCCCCCAGGCTACGCATCTCCTGGTGGTAGAGCAAACCGAAGAGCGCGGCCAGCACCGGCACGATCACCGTCATCAGCAGCAGGTACTGCGCCAGGCCGGTCTGGATGTAGGGCGCCGCGCGGCGCGGCAGCAGCCGTCGCAGCGCCGCCGACCACTGCGACGACAGCCGCCCCTGTGGCTTGCACAGGTCATTGCAGCGCGCATCCAGGGTGCAGCACAAGGAACAGATGGCGCCCTGGTAGGCCGGGCACTGCGCCATGTCGTCCCGCTCGTACTCGCGCTCGCAGATCACGCAGCGCGTGACGGGACGCAGCCTGCTGTAGCCGCCTTCACTGCCGGGGTCGACCGGGGGCAGGCTGTCGCGCCGGGCGATGTAGTAGCGCCCTTTTGTGGCCCAGGCGATCAGGGGGGACACCACCACGGCCGTCACCAGCGCGATCAGGGCCGAGAAAGCTTGGGCCATCTCGCCAAAGAAGCCCAGGTGCGCGGTGATGGACAGCACCGAGGCCGCCACCATCGCGCCCACACCCACCGGGTTCACGTCGTACAGGTGCGCGCGCTTGAACTCGATGCCCTTGGGCGACAGGCCCAGCGGCTTGTTGATCACCAGGTCGGCCACCACGGCCATGATCCAGGAGATGGCGATGTTCGAGTACAGCCCCAGCACCCCGCCCAGCGCCTGGAAGACGTTGAGCTCCATCAGCATCAGCGCGATCAGGGTGTTGAAGACCACCCACACCACCCGACCGGGATGGCTGTGCGTGAGGCGCGAGAAGAAATTGCTCCACGCCAGCGAGCCCGCGTAGGCGTTCGTCACGTTGATCTTGAGCTGCGACACGACCACGAAGAGTGCCGTGGCCGCCACGGCCCAGCCGTAGTCGGCAAACACGTACTCGTAGGCCGCCAGGTACATCTGGTTCGGGTCCACGGCCCGCTCAGCCGGCACCATGTGGGACAGCGCCAGATAGGCCAGCAAGGCGCCGCCCAGCATCTTCACCACCCCCAGCACCACCCAGCCCGGCCCGCCCATCAGCAACCCACCCCACCAGCGCCAGCGGTTGGCCCTGGTTTTCTCGGGCATGAAACGCAGATAGTCCACCTGCTCGCCCATCTGGGTGATGAGCGCAATGCCCACCGTGGTCGCCGCCCCGAAGGCGAGCCACTGGAACTGCCCTCCTCGGCCATCCTCCCCGGCATACGACGTAAGCCCCGACAACAGTCCCGGGTTGTGGTGGAACACATAAAAGTAGGGCAGCACCAGCATCACCAGCCACAGCGGCTGCGTCCAGACCTGCAGACGGCTGATGATGGTCACGCCATGGGTCACCATGGGGATCACCACGAGGGCACACACCAGGTAACCCCAGGTGGGTGGCAAGCCAAAGGCCAGCTCCAGCGCATAGGCCATCACGGCCGCCTCGAGCGCGAAGAAGATGAAGGTGAAGCTCGCGTAGATCAGCGAGGTGAGCGTCGAGCCGATGTAGCCGAAGCCCGCGCCGCGCGTGAGCAGGTCCATGTCCACCCCGTGGCGCGCTGCATAGACGCTGATGGGCAGCCCGGCCAGGAAGATGATGAGGCCCGTCACGGCGATGGCCAGCGCCGCGTTGATGAAGCCGTACTGCACCAGCAGCGTGGCCCCCACGGCCTCCAGGATCAGGAAGGAGGCCGCCCCGAAGGCCGTGTTGGCCACCCGCCACTCCGACCACTTGCGAAACGAGCGTGGCGTGAAGCGCAGCGCGTAGTCCTCCATGGTTTCGCGAGCGACCCATTCGTTGTAGTCGCGCCGGATCTTGATGACGCGCTGCACCGCTCCCGGGGCAGGCGGCGAGTGGGCGGAAGGGATGGCGCTGAGGTCCATGGCGACGGGGTGCGTACAAGAATCGCACCAGCCTTGCGCGGCAGGTGACAAGGCTGGCACTCATCCTGCAAGATGCGTCTCCATGGAACTGACCCCGCGCGAAAAAGACAAGCTGCTGATCTTCACGGCGGCCCTGCTGGCCGAGCGGCGCAAGGCCCGCGGCCTGAAGCTCAACTACCCCGAGGCAGTGGCCCTGATCACGGCCGCGATCATGGAGGGGGCCCGAGACGGCAAGTCGGTGGCCGCGCTGATGAGCGAGGGCAAGACCGTGCTCACGCGCGCCGACGTGATGGAGGGCGTGCCCGAGATGATCCCGGACATCCAGGTCGAGGCCACGTTTCCCGATGGCACCAAACTGGTGACCGTGCACCAACCCATTGCGTAAAACGTTCGAGCGCTTTTTTTTGGTGCGCTCACAGCTTCCGGAGGACTCCATGACCCGATTCGCCCTGCGCCTGGCCGCCCTGGCCCTGGCCGGCCTGCCCCTGTTGACCCTGGCCCACACGGGGGGCGATGGCAGCAGCCATCACGGCTTCCTGGAAGGATTGAGCCATCCCTTCACGGGCCTGGACCACCTGGCCGCCATGCTGGCCGTGGGCTACTGGAGTGCCTTGACCGCCCGCCGCGTCTGGGTCGCCCCCCTGGCCTTTGCCGTGCTGCTGACCGTGGGAGCCGGCCTGGGCCTGGGTGGCATCGAACTGCCCGCCATCGAACCCATGATTGCCGCGTCGCTGCTGGTGGTGGGCCTGCTGGCTGCCACCCGTGCCCGGCTGCCCGCCTTGGCCGGCGGTGCCCTGGTAGGGGGGTTTGCTCTCTTCCACGGCCTGGCACACGGCCTGGAGCTGGCGGGCGACGGGACCATCGCCCCCCTGCTGGGCATGCTACTGGGCACCGTGGTGCTGCATGCCGTCGGGATGCTGATCGGCCACCTGACCCGCGAGCGCAGCGCCTGGTGGCCCCGCCTGGCCGGCGGCGCCGTGGCCGCCTTCGGCGCCGCGCTGCTGCTGCCCCTCGTGGCCTGACGTCCAACGGAGGCCCCATGATCCCCGGCGAACTCCTCACCGACGGCCCCGACCATGCCCTGAACCCCGGCCGGCGCACGCTCACGCTGGTGGTGCAGAACACCGCCGACCGCCCCATCCAGGTGGGCTCGCACTACCACTTCGCGGAAACCAACGGCGCGCTGCAGTTCGACCGGGCCGCCGCGCGCGGCATGCGCCTGAACATTGCCTCGGGCACCGCCGTGCGCTTCGAGCCCGGCCAGCAACGCACGGTCGAGTTGGTCGACTATGCCGGCGACCGTGTCGTCTACGGCTTTCGCGGCCTCGTGCAAGGAAACCTGTGATGTCCACGATCCAACGACGCGCCTATGCCGAGATGTTCGGGCCCACCGTGGGCGACCGCGTGCGCCTGGCCGACACCGACCTCGTCATCGAGGTGGAGAAGGACTACACCCTGGCCGCTGGCGGCTACGGTGAGGAGGTGAAGTTCGGCGGCGGCAAGACCATCCGTGACGGCATGGGCCAAAGCCAGCGTGTCAATGGCCCCGGGGCGATGGACGCGATGGACTGCGTGCTCACGAACGCGCTCATCGTCGACCACTGGGGCATCGTCAAGGCAGACATCGGCATCAAGGGCTCGCGCATTGCCGCCATCGGCAAGGCCGGCAACCCCGATGTGCAGCCCGGCGTGGACATCGTCATCGGCCCGGGCACCGAGATCATCGCCGCCGAAGGCCTGATCGTCACGCCCGGCGGCATCGACACCCACATCCACTGGATCTGCCCGCAGCAGATCGAGGAAGCCCTGACCTCGGGCATCACCACGATGATCGGCGGGGGCACCGGCCCGGCCACCGGCACCTTCGCCACCACCTGCACGCCCGGCCCCGAGAACATCAAGCGCATGCTGCAGGCCGCCGAGGCCTTCCCGATGAACCTGGGCTTCTTCGGCAAGGGCAACGCCAGCCGGCCCGAGGCCCTGCAGCAGCAGGTGGAAGCCGGGGCCATCGGCCTGAAGCTGCACGAGGACTGGGGCACGACGCCCGCTGCCATCGACAACTGCCTGAGCGTGGCCGAAGCCGGCGACATCCAGGTGGCCATCCACACCGACACGCTCAACGAGAGCGGCTTCGTCGAGGACACCATCGCCGCCTTCAAGGGCCGCACCATCCACACCTTCCACACCGAAGGCGCGGGCGGCGGCCATGCCCCCGACATCCTCAAGGTGGTGGGCGAGGCCAATGTGCTGCCCTCCTCCACCAACCCGACACGGCCCTTCACCGTCAACACCATCGACGAGCACCTCGACATGCTCATGGTGTGCCACCACCTCGATGCGTCCATCGCCGAGGACCTGGCCTTTGCCGAAAGCCGCATCCGACGCGAGACCATCGCAGCCGAGGACATCCTGCACGACCTGGGCGCAATCAGCATGTTCTCGTCCGACAGCCAGGCCATGGGCCGGGTGGGCGAGGTCATCCTGCGCTGCTGGCAGACCGCGCACAAGATGAAGCAGCAGCGCGGCGCCCTGCCCGGCGACACCGCGCGCCATGACAACGCCCGCGTGAAGCGCTACCTCGCCAAGCTCACCATCAACCCCGCACTGGCCCACGGCATTGCGCACGAGGTGGGCAGCATCGAGGTGGGCAAGTGGGCCGACCTGGTGTTGTGGAAGCCGGCCTTCTTCGGCGTGAAACCCTCGCTCATCCTCAAGGGCGGCTTCATCGCCGCCGCCGCGATGGGCGACCCCAATGCCTCCATCCCCACGCCGCAACCCGTGCACTACCGCCCCATGTTCGGCAGCTTCGGCGGAGCGCTGTCGGCCACCTCGCTCACCTTCCTGAGCTCCTCGGCTTTCCAGTCCGGGGCCGCCGAGCGCTACGGCCTGCGCAAGGCCGTGGCCGCCGTGAAAGGCTGCCGCAGCGTGAAGAAGGCCGACATGGTGCACAACGCCTACGCCCCGCGCATGCAGATCGACCCACAGACCTACCAGGTCCACGCCGACGGCCAGTGGCTCACCTGCGAGCCCGCCACGGTGCTGCCGATGGCGCAGCGCTATTTCCTGTTCTGAACCCTCACCGGCGTACCATCGCAGGCATGCTGACCGTCAACAAACTCCTTCCCCAGGGCCAGGGTCTGGCCGCTGCGCTGCTCAAGCGGGCCGCCACGGTGGCGCTTAACTGGGACGTGCGCCAGAAGAGCCGCTTCGATGCCACCGACAGCCAGGGCCGCACCCTGGGTGTGTTCCTGCCGCGCGGCACCGTCGTGCGCGGCGGCGACGTGCTGGTGGCCGAGGATGGCTCGCTGATCCGCGTCGAGGCCGCACCCCAGCCGGTGCTGCGCGTCACCGCCTGCACCGAACACGGCTCGCCCTTCGACCTGCTGCGCGCGGCCTACCACCTGGGCAACCGCCATGTGCAGCTCGAACTGCAGCCTGACCATCTGCAGTTCGAACCCGACCACGTGCTGGCCGACATGCTGCGCCAGATGCGCCTGATCGTCACCGAGGTGCAGGCCCCTTTCGAGCCGGAAGGCGGCGCCTATGCGGCCGGTGGTCATGGCCACGCTCATGGACATGACCACGACGGTCACGCCCACTCGCCCCACGACCCTGGCCACGTGCACGGCCCCGGCTGCGGCCACCACCATCACTGAGATGTCGGCCTCCGCCACCTGGCTGCAACTGATGTGGCTGGCTTCACCGGCCTTGCCAGTGGGCGGCTTCAGTTACTCCGAAGGGCTGGAAGCGGCGGTGGAGGCTGGCCTCGTCACGAACGAAGCCCAGGCCAGTGACTGGCTCAGCGATCAGCTGCACCTCGCGCTCGGGCGGGCCGATGCGGCCGTGGTGGCCCAGGCGGTGCCTGCCTGGCAGTCCCATGACCTCGCCCGGCTCACGGCCCTGAACGACTGGGTGCGCCACACGCGCGAGTCGGCCGAGCTGCGCCAGCAGACCGAACAGATGGGCCGTTCTCTGGTGGACTGGCTGAACAACCGCGCAAGCGATGAACGTGTTGCCACGCTGGCCGCCTTGTCCCCCGCCCCCACCTATCCGGTGGCTTTCGCGCTGGCGGCTGCCCAGGCGGGCGCCACACCCGAACAGGCCCTGCTGTCCTTCAGCTTCGGCTGGGCCGAGAACATGGTGCAGGCGGCCCTCAAGGCCGTGCCACTGGGCCAGAGCGCCGGCCAGCGCATCCTCGCACGCCTGGCGGCAGAGATTCCCGACGTGGTGGCCACGGCCCTTGCGCTCAGCGACGCGCACCGCCAGGCCTTCACCCCCCGGCTGGCCATCCTGTCAGCCCAGCACGAACAGCAATACTCCCGACTCTTCCGATCATGAGCACCTCCCTGCATGCCATCCCCGGCCGAACCAAGAAACTGCCCCCCTTGCGTGTAGGCGTGGGCGGGCCCGTGGGCTCGGGCAAGACCACCCTCGTCGAGATGCTGTGCAAGACGATGCGCAACAGCTACGACCTGGTGGTGGTCACCAACGACATCTACACCAAGGAAGACCAGCGCCTGCTCACCGTGGCCGGTGCGCTGGAGCCCGAGCGCATCATGGGTGTGGAGACCGGCGGCTGCCCGCACACCGCGATCCGAGAAGACGCCTCCATCAACCTCGAAGCCGTCGATCGCATGCTGGCGAAGTTCCCGAATGCCGACATCGTCTTCATCGAAAGTGGCGGCGACAACCTGGCCGCCACCTTCAGCCCGGAACTGTCTGACCTCACGATCTACGTGATCGACGTGGCCGCCGGCGAGAAGATCCCGCGCAAGGGCGGCCCCGGCATCACCAAGAGCGACCTCTTCGTGATCAACAAGACCGACCTCGCGCCCTATGTGGGTGCCAACCTCGACGTGATGGCCGCCGACACCGCGCGCATGCGGCCAGGCCGCCCCTGGGTGATGACCAACCTCAAGACCCGCGAAGGCCTCGATCAGGTCATCGACTTCATCGAAACGAAAGGCCTGCTGAAGGCTTGAGCCCGCCGCTTCAGCGCAGGCCGCCGACGCCGCGCAACGCCGCCACCATGCCCTCGCCCACGGCGGCACCGAAGCGTTTGGCCAGGCGTTCGGCCACGTTCTCGCGCGGCGTGTAGTCGATGATGTCCTCGGCCTTGACCACCTCGCGAGCGACGTAATCCAGGCTGCCGTAGCGGTCGGCCAGGCCCAGGTCGATGGCCTGCTGGCCACTCCAGACCAGGCCCGAGAAGGCCTCGGTCTGGTTGCTCAAGCGTTCACCACGCCCTTCACGCACCTCGGCAATGAACTGCTGGTGGATCTGGTCGAGCAGGGCCTGGGCATAGGCCTTGTGCTGCTCGGTCTGGGGCGAGAAGGGGTCGAGGAAACCCTTGTTCTCGCCGGCCGTGAGCAGGCGGCGCTCAACCCCCAGCTTGTCCATCAACCCGGTGAAGCCGAAGCCGTCCATCAGCACGCCGATGGAGCCCACCAGCGAGGCCTTGTCCACGAACACTTCGTCGGCCGCCGCGGCGATGTAGAAGGCCGCCGAAGCGCACATCTCCTCGCACACCGCGTAGACCGGCTTGCCATGCTGCTGCCGCAGCCGCTCGATCTCGTCGTTGACCATGCCGGCCTGCACCGGGCTGCCCCCGGGCGAGTTGATGCGCAGCACCACGGCCTGCGCGCCGCTGTCCTCGAAGGCGTTGCGCAGGGCCGCGATGAGGTTCTCCGCACTGGCGGGCGCATCCGCCGAGATTTCGCCGCGCACATCGATCAGCGCGGTGTGCGGCGTGCTGGGCGCCGAGGCTTGTAGCCCCTGCCGGTACAACAGCACCAGCAGCGCCAGGGCCAGCAGCAGCCAGGCCAGGCGGAAGAAGATGCGCCAGCGCCGCTCGCGCCGCCGGTCATCGAGATAGGCCTGGGCCAGACGGGCGATGGCGTCGTCCCCGGTCCCTCGGGCCGGGGTGGTGGGAAGGGGGGTCTCGGGTTCCATGGGGTCCTGATGGAAAGGAGGGTCGTCGTTGTGCATGGGCTGGAAAGGGGTTTCAGTCGGTCAACGCCGGCTGCACGTCGTCGCTGGGATACCAATAGACCTTGCCGTCACGTTCGACCACCGGCACCTCGATCAGGCGCGAGCGCACGCAAGGTCCCCCCACGCATTCGCCGCTGCGCGGGTCATAGACCGCCCCGTGGATGGAGCAGATGATCCATTCGCGGCTGTCGTCGAGGAACTCGCCGGGCTGCCAGTCCATCTCGGCCGGCACATGGGCGCAGCGGTTCACGTAGGCCACGGCCCGGCCCTCGAAGCGCAGCGCAAAGGCCCGCACGTGTTCGTTCCACAGCCGCACGTCGAAAAGCACAGCCTTGCCGCGCTCGGTCAGCGCCTGCGAATCGCACAGCTCGATGCCCGGGTTCATGCGTGAGCCTCCAGCCAGCGGTGCAGCTCGGGCACCGAGCCGGCAATGAAACGGGGCGCCAGCTCGCGCAGCGCCGCCGGGTCGTGGGCGCCGTAGCTCACCGCCACGCCTACCGCGCCGGCATTGGCCGCAAGCTGCAGGTCGTGCACGGTGTCGCCGATCATCAGCGTGCGCTCGGGCTGCGTGCCGAATTCGCGCATCAGCTCCAGCAGCATGCGCGGGTCGGGCTTGGAGGCCGTCTCATCGGCGGTGCGCGTGCCGTCGAAGAGGCCCTGGAGCTGCACGCTGCGCAGCGCCTCGTCCAGCCCACGGCGCGACTTGCCGGTGGCCACGGCCAGCCAGTGGTGGCGTTGCTTGAGCGCCTGCAGCATCGCCAGGCTGCCTTCGAACAGCACCAGCTCGTGCTGTTGTGCGAAGTAATGATGCCGGTAGCGCCGACCCAGCTCGGGATAGCGCTCCACCGGCAGTCCAGGCACCACCTGCTGCAGGGCATCGTGCAGGCCCAGACCGATCACGTAGGCGGCCTCACGCTCACCGGGCACGGGCAGGCCCAGGTCGGCGCAGGCCGCCTGGATGCAGCGCACGATCAGTGCCGTGGAATCGAACAAGGTGCCATCCCAGTCGAAGACGATCAGGTCGAACTGGCGGGGTCGCTGGCTCATAGGTGTTGGAGCAATTCTGCGCATTCGCGCGGCAAGGGCGATTCGAGCTCGAGGGGCTGCCCGGTGGCCGGATGGTCAAAACGCAAGCGCCGCGCATGCAGGAACATGCGGGCGAAGCGGTGGCCCGCAAGGGCCTGCCCCCGTGCCCAGGCCCGGTTCAGCGCGAAGTCGCCGTATTTGTCATCGCCGACGATCGGATGGCCCTCGTGGGCCAGGTGCACGCGGATCTGGTGGGTGCGGCCGGTCTTGATGGTCACGTCCAGCAAGGTGTAGTCGGCAAAGGCCTGCACCACCTGCACCAGGGTGATCGAGCGCCGCCCCTCCTCGGCACCAGGGGCAACAGCGCGCACCCGCCGCTCGCCCTCGCCGGTGAGGTATTTGTGCAGCGGCACGTCGATGACCTTCTTGTGGGCCGGCCAGGCCCCGATCACCAGGGCGGCGTAGGTCTTGCCCGTCTCGCGGCTGCGGAACTGGTCCTGCAGGGCCGTCAGCGCACTGCGCTTCTTGGCGATGAGCAGCAGGCCCGAGGTTTCCTTGTCCAGGCGGTGCACCAGCTCCAGCATCCTCGCCTGCGGCCGCGCCCTGCGAAGCTGCTCGATCACGCCGAAGCTCACGCCGCTGCCGCCATGCACGGCCACGCCGGCCGGCTTGTCCACGGCGAGCAGGTGCTCGTCTTCGTAGACGACGGGGAACTCGCGCGCCGGCGTGAGCGCTTGCTCACCGCGCGCGGCCAGGCGCACCGGCGGCACACGGACCTCGTCGCCCAGGGCCAACCGGGTGTCGGCCGTGGCACGGCCCTTGTTCACCCGCACCTCGCCGCTGCGCACGATGCGGTAGATGAGCGACTTGGGCGCCCCCTTGAGTGTCTTGGCCAGGAAGTTGTCCAGACGCTGGCCCGCCGACGCTTCATCGACGACGACATGGCGCACCGCGGGCCCCGGCGCCACACCGCTGCGCGCAGCCGGCGGTTTCGCCCGTATAATCTGTTGCACCACGTTTGCGTTGTAAGTGTTTGATTTGCAAGAGTTTACCCGTCCCGCTCCGGCGGGGGCGGTCCGAGGGCTCTCAAACACCCAGCGCCGGCGGGTCGGCCGTCGGCACGCACAGTCTGTGAGTGAGTGTCGGTGGCCACAAGAGTTGATGCAGCGTGGGCCCGTGGCTGCGGGTCGTCTCCCAAGGTGAGCCGACGGCAGTGAACACGGCCCGCGTCAGAGCCAACGCACACAAGAACCCAACAACAAGGTTTTCCGGCCGCAGGCCGGCACCGCTTGCGAGACAGTCCCGCCCCCCGGCGCGCCCCGATCTCGGAAGCACCGCCTGCAGCCTTGCGTTCAGTGATCCCATGCGGACCCTGCCTTCCGGCCTCCTTCCTCCACCGCATCGCTGCGGCATGACACCGGCCCTGCGGTTGCGCCGGCACGTCCCGCGGCTCGGCGTCGGGAGGGCGTCCGGTGCCTCCGGCCCGGGGCCGCAGCGGCGCCCGTCGTCCGCTGTCCAGTTCACTCCTCGCACGCGCCAACGCGGCTGACCCGGCGGAAGCTTCCGCCGCGCCGACCGTCCAGGGCGATTCCTTCCGGTTCCTGATTGCGTTCCTCGTGCATCGTTGAGCCGCCCCCCGGTCGTCGAGCCGGTGGCGGCATGTGGTTGTGCCTGTGCGGGCCCCGCGGGCCGCTCGGGTGAAGGAGTGCACATGAAACGCATGCTGATCAACGCGACGCAGCAGGAAGAGCGTCGCCTGGCCATCGTCGACGGCCAGAAGCTTCTCGATTTCGAGACCGAGATCGAAGGGCGCGAACAGCGCAAGGGCAACATCTACAAGGCCGTCGTCACCCGCGTCGAGCCCTCGCTGGAAGCCTGCTTCGTCGATTACGGCGAGGACCGCCACGGCTTCCTGCCCTTCAAGGAGATCTCGCGTCAGTACTTCAAGGAGGGCGTCGACGTCCGCAACGCCAAGATCGCCGACGTCATAAAGGAAGGCCAGGAACTGCTGGTCCAGGTGGAAAAGGAAGAGCGCGGCAACAAGGGCGCGGCGCTGACCACCTTCATCTCGCTGGCTGGCCGCTACCTGGTGCTGATGCCCAACAACCCCCGTGGCGGCGGCGTCTCGCGCCGCATCGAGGGCGAGGACCGCGAGGAACTCAAGGAAGCCCTGGACCAGCTCGACTACCCCAAGGGGATGAGCCTGATCGCCCGCACCGCTGGCATCGGCCGCAGCGTGGCCGAGCTGCAGTGGGACCTCAACTACATGCTCAAGCTGTGGGCCGCCATC
Source organism: Caldimonas sp. (assembly GCF_046289365.1). NCBI lineage: Bacteria > Pseudomonadati > Pseudomonadota > Betaproteobacteria > Burkholderiales > Sphaerotilaceae > Caldimonas > Caldimonas sp. The sequence continues at coordinate 26,050 of NZ_JBKBVU010000010.1, forward strand.
GACGAGGCCGCCAAGGCCGGCAAGGGCGCCTTCCTGATCTATCAGGAGTCCTCACTCGTCATCCGCGCCATCCGCGACTACTTCACCTCGGACATCGGCGAGATCCTCATCGACACCGATGACATCTACGAGCAGGCCCGCCAGTTCATGAATCACGTGATGCCCGAGATGGCGCACCGCGTGAAACGCTACCGTGACGATGCCCCGCTGTTCAGTCGCTTCCAGATCGAACATCAGATCGAGACGGCCTTCTCGCGCACAGTGAACCTGCCCTCGGGCGGAGCCATCGTGATCGACCACACCGAGGCCCTGGTGTCCATCGACGTCAACTCGGCCCGCGCCACCCGCGGCAGCGACATCGAGGAAACCGCCACCCGCACCAACCTCGAAGCGGCCGACGAGATCGCCCGCCAGATGCGGCTGCGCGACCTGGGCGGCCTGATCGTCGTGGACTTCATCGACATGGAGGAGTCCAAGAACCGCCGCGAGGTCGAGCAGCGCCTGCGCGACGCGGTGCGCCCCGACCGCGCCCGCGTGCAGCTCGGCGCGATCAGCAAGTTCGGTCTGCTCGAACTGTCGCGCCAGCGCCTGCGCCCGGCCCTGAGTGAGGGCAGCCACATCACCTGCCCGCGCTGCAACGGCACCGGCCACATCCGCGACACCGAATCCTCGGCCTTGCAGATCCTGCGCATGGTGCAGGAAGAGGCCATGAAGGAGAACACCGCCGCGGTGCACGTGCAGGTGCCGGTGGAGGTGACCAGCTTCTTGCTCAACGAGAAGCGCACCGAGATCACCAAGATCGAACTGAAGCAGCGCGTCACCGTCATCCTGGTGCCCAACAAGCACCTCGAGACCCCCAACTACAAGCTCGAGCGTCTGCGCCACGACGATCCGCGCCTGGAGAACCTGCAGGCCAGCTATACGATGATCGAGGAGCCTGACGATGAGGTGGGCATCACCCGTCGTCGCGACGCCAACGAGAAGGGCCGCTCCAAGCAGGAACCGGTGATCAAGGGCATCCTGCCCGAAACCCCGGCCCCCGTGGCCGCGCCCAAGCCCGAGCCGGCCGCCCCGGCGCCCGCGCCCGCGGCGGCCCCGCCGGTGGCGGCCCCTGTGCCGGCCAGCGGTGGCTTCTTCGGCTGGCTGAAGAAACTCTTTGCCGGCCGCCCCGAAGCGCCAGCCCCAGCCGCCGCGCCTGCGCAGGCCCAGCCTGCCGCCAAGGAAGGCAAAGCCGAGCGTGGTGAAGGTCGTCGAGGCGAAGGACGCCGCAGCGGCCGCGGGGGTGAACGCGGCGAGGGCCGTCGCGACGGCCGGGGCGGGCGCGGGGACGTGCGTGTGGACGCCCACGGTGAGGGAGGACGCAACAACGCACATGCCAACGGGGGCGGAGAGAGCCGCGGACGCCATGGCGAAGCGCGTGCCGAGGCCGCCGAAGCCCCGCCGCAGCGCGGCGCACGCGGCGGCGAAGGCCGTAGCAGCGAGGCGCGTGGCGAGGCGCGCCAGGACGGCCGCCGCAACGCGCCCCGCCCCGAGCGCGAAGCCGCCGCGGCGCCGGACGCCGAGGAGGGCACCGCCTTTGTCGACACCGTGCCCCAGGACCAGGGCGAAGCCTCGGCCGAAGGCCCCCGCGAGGCAGGCCGCCGCCGCCGCCGTGGAGGTCGTGGGCGCCGTGAGCGCGAGGCTGGCGTGGAAGGCCTGGCACCCGACCAGGACAGCCTGAGCCCCGAGGCCGTGGCGGAGCCCGAGTCCCCGGTCGAACCGGTGCAAGCCGATGCCTCGCCCGAGGAGGCCTCCAGCGCCGATGTCGCCCAAGGGGAGGGCCGCCGGGGCCGGGGGCGTGACCGCTACCGTCGTGAGCGCCGCCCTCAGGAAGGCACCGAGGCGCCGGTGGAAACGACCGCCGCTGAAGCCCCCGCTCCTGCGGTGGACGCCGCACCGTCGGCCCCGGTGGCGGCCGCGCATCCTCAGCCGGTGGTGCCGCACTATGAGCTGCCGCTGTCCAGCCTCCACGAACTGGCCGCCTCCGCCGGCCTGGAGTGGGTGCATTCCGATGCGGACAAGGTGCGTGCCGCTCAGGCGCTGATCGCCAACACGCCCCAGCCCATCCGCGTGCCGCGCGAGCGCAAGCCCGTGGTGGCGCTGGACGAGGGCCCGCTGGTGCTGGTCGAGACCCGCAAGGACCTCTCCCAGATCACCCTGCCCTTCGAGGCCGTCCAGGCCCAGCAGCAACAGCAGCAGTGAGGCTCAGGGCAGGCGCGCCAGCGCCTGCTGGTAGGGCGCGTGATACATCAGCTCGTCCCAGGCCAGCGCAGCGGCCTGGGGCAGCAGGCCCACCCGCCGCGCCTCGCTGTCGGCGCTCGGCGCCCACTGGCCGCGCTCGCGGGCGTCCCACAGCCCGTCCAGCAGGGCGTCCAGCGCCGCCCCGCCGTCCACCACCGACTGGTTGCACAGCAGCACCAGGTCGCAGCCGGCGCGCAGGGCGGCCACGGCCCCCTGCACGGCATCGCCCATCACGCTGGCGCCCTGCATGCTCAGGTCGTCGCTGAAGATCGCACCGGTGAAGCCCAGTCGGCCCCGCAGGATGTCCTGCAGCCAACGGCGGGAAAAGCCCGCCGGCAAGGCATCGACCTTGGGATAGATCACGTGGGCCGGCATCACCGAGGCCAGCGAGGTGCTCAACCATTCGTAGGGCTTCGCATCATCGGCCAGGATGGCCTTGAGCGAGCGGCGGTCCACGGGGATGTCCACGTGCGAATCGGCCGCCACGTAGCCATGGCCGGGGAAATGCTTGCCGCACGACTGCATGCCGGCCAGCAGCAGGCCGTGCATCACGCTCTTGGCCAGCAGCGTCGCGACACGCGCATCGCGATGGAAGGCCCGGTCGCCGATCACACCGCTTTGTCCATGGTCGAGGTCCAGCACCGGCGTGAAGCTGAAGTCCACGCCGCAGGCGCGCAGCTCCGAGGCCAGCACATAGCCACAGGCCGTGGCCGCTTCGGTGGCGCGCAGGGCATCGTCCATCCACAACTCGCCCAGGCGGCGCATTGGCGGCAGGTGGGTGAATCCGTCCGTGCGGAAGCGCTGCACACGCCCGCCTTCGTGGTCCACACAGATCAGCACATCCGGGCGCAGGCTCTTCACCTCGGCCGTCAGCCCGATGAGCTGGCGGCGGTCGACCCAGTTGCGCGCAAACAGGATCAGGCCGCCAGTCAGCGGGTGCTGCAAGCGGCGGCGGTCGTTGTCGTCCAGCGCGGTGCCGGCGATGTCGAGGACCACCGGGGCATGCTCGGGCAGCAGGCTCATCTCACTCCTTCGTTTCCACCACCACGAAGCTGGCGGCGTAGTCGGTTTCGTCGGTCAGGCTCACGTGGGCCCGCAGGTGGCGGGCCTCGAACCAGGCGGCCAGTTCGCCATGCAAACGGATCTCGGGCTGGCCGCTCGGTGCCTTGACGATCTCGCAGGCGCGCCAGGTCATCGGCAGGCGCAGGCCCAGGCCGATGGCCTTGGAGAAGGCCTCCTTGGCCGAAAAGCGCGTGGCCAGGTAGCGCACGCCCCGCGAGGGCACCCTGGCGCGGCGCTGGCGAAAGACCTCGATCTCATGCGGGCCCAGCACCTTGAGCGCAAAGCGCTCGCCATGGCGCTGCAAGGCCGCCTCGATGCGACGGACGTCGCAGATGTCGGTGCCAATGCCGTAGATCACGCGCGCTGCCTCGCCCGCACGGCTTCGGCCTTGAAGTCGGCGATGGCCTGGCGCAGGCCCACGAAGACGGCATGGCCGATCAGCGCATGGCCGATGTGCAGCTCGGCCACGTCGGGCAGGGCCGCGATCGCCGCAGTGCTGCTCGGGCCGGGATGCGGCGCCGGGCGGTCCCACACCGCCAGGCCATGGCCCGCGTTGGTCTGCAGCCCGAGCGAGCGCCCCAGGCGCAGGCCCTGCTCGATGCGGGTCAGCTCGGACTGCATCGCGCCCGCCTCCTGGGCCCACCAGGCCTCGGCGTAGGCGCCGGTGTGGATCTCGATGCAGGGCGCACCGGCGCGGGCGCTGGCCTCGATCTGCGCCGGGTCGGCCCCGATGAAAAGCGAGACGCGGCAGCCGGCCGCCGCCAGCCGCGCACAGGCCTCCTGCACACGGCCGAACTGTCCGACCACATCCAGGCCGCCTTCGGTGGTGACCTCCTGGCGGCGCTCGGGCACCAGGCAGACATGTTCCGGGCGGATCTGTTCGATCAGGCCCAGCATCTCGTCGGTCACGGCCGCCTCGAAGTTCAGCGGCACGTGCAGCGCGGCTTTCAGACGGTGCACGTCGTCGTCACGGATGTGCCGCCGATCCTCACGCAGATGGAAGGTGATGATGTCGGCTCCGGCCTGGACGGCCAGCTCGGCAGCCGCCACCGGGTCCGGAAAGCGGCCGCCGCGCGCATTGCGCAGCGTGGCCACGTGGTCGATGTTCACGCCCAGCAAAGGCGCGTTCGGGGTGCCGGAGAGAATCATGGTTGCTGGAGTTCCATCAGGAGCTGGCGGGTGCGCAGCACGGGCGTGCCCAGATGATAGTGAAGCAGGCTGCGCAGCGCCGGTTTGAGCTCGGGCAAAGCCCGCCGGCACACCTGCTGTACGGCCGCCAAACCCTGCTCGCCGCCGGCCGTCTCCAGGGCCTGCTGGGCCTCGCGCAGCCAGTCCCCGCGCAGGCCGGCCTCACCGGGTCTGGCCGAACACACCCCCGCTTCGGCATCCAAACCATAGCGCGCGGCATCGCGCACCGGCTGCTGGGTCAGGGTCTCGGTGTGCAGCTCGGGCAGCACGCCGATCTCGCGCAGCAGCGCCAGCTCGAAGGCCCGCAAGGCCGCCTGCACGCCGGCGTCCTCGCCGCCGGCCAATGCCGGCAAGGTCGCGGCATAGTGGTCGAACAAGTGCGGATGGGCGTCCGAGCGGGCCAGCAGCTTCATCAGCAGCTCGTTGAGGTAGAAGCCGGTGAGCAGGGCCGCGCCGGTGGGCATCGGCAGCCCTCCCGCCCAATCGGCGGTCTTCAGGGTGTGCACCTCGGCCCCGTCCTCGTCGCGGCTGCTGTAGCTCACCAACAGACGCTGGAAGGGCAGCAGCACCGGACGCAACTGCGAATACGGCCGCTTGGCCCCTTTGGCCACCACCGCCACACGGCCGTGGTGGCGGGTGAAGAGGTCGAGGATCAGGCTCGACTCGCTCCAGTCGTAGTGGTGCAGCACATAGGCCGGCTCGCCCGCCACGCGGTGCGCATGCCGCCGGCCGCCCGAGGTGCGCGTGGCCATGGTGCGGCGCGCGGCCTACTCGTAGCCGTAGGAGCGCAGCCGCTCCTCGTCATCGGCCCAGCCCGAGCGCACCTTGACCCACAGCTCGAGGAAGAGCTTCGCATCCATGAGCCGCTCCAGCTCCAGACGCGCCTCCATGCCGATGCGCTTGAGCCGCTCGCCGCCTTCGCCGATCACGATGCCCTTGTGGGCCTCGCGCTCGACGATGATGGTCGCGGCAATGCGGCGCAGGCGGCCTTCCTCCTCGAACTTGTCGATCACCACGGTGGAGGTGTAGGGCAGCTCGTCGCCCGTGAGGCGGAAGAGCTTCTCGCGGATCATCTCGCTCACGAGGAAGCGTTCGCTGCGGTCGGTCAGGGTGTCCTCGTCGTACCACCACGCCTGCTCGGGCAGGTAGGGCCGCACGATCCCGAGCAGGCGCCGCACGTCCTCGGGCCGCTTGGCCGACAGCGGCACGAATTCGGCGAAGGGATGACGCTCCTGCATGCTCTTGAGCCAGGGCGCCAGTTCGGCACGGCGCACCACCTTGTCCAGCTTGTTGGCCACCAGGATCACCGGCTTGTCCTGCGGCAACAGGGCCAGCACCTTGGCATCGTCCATGCCGTAGCGGCCGGCCTCGACCACGAAGAGCACCACATCGACGTCGGCCACCGATGACAGGACCGTGCGGTTGAGGGTGCGGTTCAGCGCATTGCTGTGCCGGGTCTGGAAGCCCGGGGTGTCGACGAAGATGTACTGGGTGTCGTCCAGGGTACGGACGCCGGTGATGCGGTGCCGCGTGGTCTGGGCCTTGCGCGAGGTGATGCTCACCTTCTGGCCCACCAGGGCATTGAGCAGCGTGGACTTGCCCACGTTGGGGCGGCCCACGATGGCCACCAGGCCGCAGCGTTGGCCGCTGCGAGGCTCGGCAGGAGGCAGGTTGAGGTCTTCGAGGTTCACGACGTCAGGGCGGCCGTGCCGCCGAAAAGGGCCACTCAGGGGTGCATGGACTTCAGATGGGCCAGCATGGCCTGGGCGGCTTGCTGCTCGGCTGCGCGTCGTGAGGCGCCCTCGCCCACCCGCTCGACCTGCAACGCCGCCACCGTGCAGCGTACGACAAATTCCTGACGGTGCGCCTGACCCCGGGTTTCCACGATGGCATAGGCGGGCACCGGCAGGCGCCGAGCCTGCAGCCATTCCTGCAGCTCGGTCTTGGGGTCCTTGGCCGAGGCCTGGAGATCGCCCTGGGCCAGCACCGGCTCGAAAAGCCGGCGCACCACGGCCTGGGCGGACTCGAAGCCGGCGTCCAGGTAGACCGCCCCGACGAGGGCCTCCAGCGCGTCGGCCAGGATGGACGGCCGCCGGGCCCCGCCGCTGCGGGCCTCGCCTTCGCTCAGGCGCACGCTGTCAGGCAGTTGCAGGGCCAGGGCGATGCGGTACAGGGACTCCTGCCGCACCAGATGGGCGCGCACGCGCGACAGGTCGCCCTCGTCGCTGCGGCCCAGGCGCTCGTAGAGCAGGCTGGAGACGGCCAGCCCCAGCACCGCATCGCCCAGGAACTCCAGACGCTCGTTGTGGTCGGCGCCGAAGCTGCGGTGCGTCAGCGCGGCGCGCAGCAGCGCAGGGTCGGCGAAGCGGTGCCCCAGGCGCCGCTGCAAGGCTTCCAGGGTCTCGCTCACAGGACGGCAGGGGAGGATCGCCGACGCCTCATCGCGAGCGGCCGCGGTATTTGATGAGCAGGTAGACCGGCTCGAACAGCTCGATCTCCTTGTCGTAGGCGAAGCTGACGACGATCTTCTCGTTGACCTTGGTGATCTCCAGGTCGGCCCCGGAGATCGAGGTGATGGCGTATTCGATCTGCTTCTGGCGCTCGAAGGCAGCCCGGATCTCAGGCACCGTGGTGCCGCCCTCCTGGGCCACCTTGTTGATCGCGCGCTGGATGGTCCAGTACTCGTTGAGGGTCGGGAACACGCGCATGGCCACCAGGGCGACGAAGCCGATCAGGACCGCCCAGAACAACAGGCCGATCAAGGTCACGCCGCGCTGCCGCTGCCGCAGGATAGGGATCATCGAGCTGCTCCTCGTGGTGATGACGGTGTTCTGGAGGGCCGGTCCGCTCACTGGAAGAAGGTGCCGACGCGGCTGAGGTTACCGAAATTCATCCAGATCAAAAAGGCCTTGCCGACGATGTTGGCCTCCGGCACGAAGCCCCAGTAGCGCGAATCCTGCGAATTGTCGCGGTTGTCGCCCATCATGAAGTAGTGCCCCTCGGGCACCTTGCAGACCACGCCCTCGGCGTTGTAGCGGCAGTGGTCACGGAAGGGGAAGTTGTCGACGGCCAGCATGAACGGCGGCACGTCCTTGTGGGTCAGCACCCGGTGCTCCACGTCCCCCAGCTTCTCGCTGTAGAGCTGGGCGTAGCGGCGGCCGTCCTCGTCGTAGTACTCGCCCAGCGGCTGCATCGGCACGGGCTGGCCGTTGATGCTCAGGCGTTTGTTCAGGTAGGCCACCTCGTCGCCGGGCACGCCCACCACGCGCTTGATGTAGTCGACGCGGGTGTCCAGCGGATAGCGGAAGACCATCACGTCGCCACGCTGAGGCGTGTGGTTGTCGATGATCTTGGTGTTGATCACCGGCAGACGCACGCCGTAGTGGTACTTGTTGACCAGGATGAGGTCGCCCACCAGCAGCGTGGGCACCATCGAGCCCGACGGGATCTTGAACGGCTCGAACAGGAACGAGCGCACCAGGAAGACCGCACAGATCACCGGAAAGAGGCCGGCCGTCCAGTCCAGCCACCACGGTTGCATCAGCAGCTTCTGGCGTGCCTCCTCGACGTTGCCGTCCACCTGCGCGATGCCCTGCTGCGCCAGCGCGGTGCGGCGCTGGGCCGCCTGCTCGGCCAGCCGGGCCGCCGCACGTTCACGCTGCGGCTTGAAGTGAAAGCGCTCGGCCAGCCAGTACAGCAGCGTCACCGCGGTCAGGAGAAAGAGCACGAGCGAGAAATTGCCGTGCCATTGGCCGAAATACCAGCCGCCGAGATAGACGGCCAGACAGGCGTACAGGACTGCAGTGAGCAGCGACAAGGGACTCTCCCAGCGTTTGTGTTCAGTCGTCGACCTGGAGGATGGCCAGGAAGGCTTCTTGCGGCACCTCGACCGTGCCGATCTGTTTCATGCGCTTCTTGCCGGCCTTCTGCTTTTCCAGCAGCTTGCGCTTGCGGGTGATGTCACCCCCGTAGCATTTTGCCAGTACGTTCTTGCGCAGCGCCTTGATGTTCTCGCGCGCGATGATGTTGCTGCCGATGGCCGCCTGGATGGCCACGTCGTACATCTGGCGCGGGATCTGCTCGCGCATCTTGGCCGCCACTGCACGGCCGCGGAACTGGGCCTGCGAACGGTGCACGATGATGGACAGCGCGTCCACCCGGTCACCATTGATCAGCAGGTCCACCTTGACCACGTCGGACGGACGGTACTCCTTGAACTCGTAGTCCATCGAGGCATAGCCACGGGAGATGGATTTGAGCTTGTCGAAGAAGTCGAGCACGATCTCGGCCAAGGGCATGTCATAGGTCAACATGACCTGACGGCCGTGATAGGCCATGTTGAGCTGCACGCCGCGCTTGTGGTTGCACAGCGTCATCACCGGGCCGACGTACTCCTGCGGCATGTACAGGTGCACCGTGACGATGGGTTCGCGGATCTCGCGGATGCGCCCCGGATCGGGCATCTTCGAGGGGTTCTCGACCTCGATGACCGTGCCGTCGTTGAGCTCCACCTGGTAGACCACGCTCGGCGCGGTGGTCACCAGGTCCTGGTCGAACTCACGCTCCAGCCGTTCCTGCACGATCTCCATGTGCAGCAGGCCCAGGAAGCCGCAGCGGAACCCGAAGCCCAGCGCCTGCGACACCTCGGGCTCGAAACGCAGCGAGCTGTCGTTGAGCTTGAGCTTCTCCAGTGCATCGCGCAATTGGTCGTACTCGCTGGACTCGCTGGGGTACAGGCCCGCGAACACCTGCGGCTGGATCTCCTTGAAGCCGGGCAACGGCTCGGCAGCCGGGCCGGCATTGTTGGGCAGCTTCTTCTCCACCGTGAGGGTGTCGCCCACCTTGGCGGCGGCCAGCTCCTTGATGCCGCAGATCACAAAGCCCACCTCGCCGGCGTTCAGCTCGGCGCGGTCCACCGACTTGGGCGTGAACACACCCAGGTGCTCGACCGGGTAGACGGCATTGGTGGCCATCAGGCGGATGCGCTCGCCCTTTTTCAAGCTGCCATCGACCACCCGCACCAGCATCACCACGCCCACGTAGTTGTCGAACCAGGCGTCGATGATCATCGCGCGCAGCGGGCCATCGGGCTGACCTTTGGGTGGCGGCATGCGGGTGACCACGGCCTCCAAGATGTCGTCCACCCCCAGGCCGGTCTTGGCCGAGCAGGGGATCGCCTCGGACGCGTCGATGCCGATGACGTCCTCGATCTCCGCCTTGGCGCGCTCGGGGTCGGCTTGGGGCAGGTCCATCTTGTTCAGGACGGGGACCACCTCCACGCCCAGGTCGAGCGCGGTGTAGCAGTTGGCCACCGTCTGAGCCTCGACCCCCTGGCTGGCGTCCACCACCAGCAAGGCCCCCTCGCAGGCCGACAGCGAGCGGCTCACTTCGTAGGAGAAGTCCACATGCCCGGGCGTGTCGATCAGGTTGAGGTTGTAGACCTGTCCGTCGCGGGCGGTGTACTGCAGGGCCGCCGTCTGGGCCTTGATCGTGATGCCCCGCTCCTTCTCGATGTCCATCGAGTCCAGCACCTGCGCCTCCATCTCGCGCTCGCTCAAGCCCCCGCAGCGCTGGATGATGCGATCGGCCAGGGTGGACTTGCCGTGGTCGATGTGGGCAATGATGGAGAAGTTGCGGATGTGCTTCATGGAACCGAAGGTGTGCGTCGCGACCTCCCGGGCCACAGGCCCGACACCGGGCAGCGATGCATCAGCGACAACGGGAGGGCCAGCAAAAAAAAGGCGCGTCGAATCGGCGACGCGCCTTCCAACAAAAGGCTTGGCAACTGCTTTGTTGGGCTTTCATTGTAGCCAAATCCACCCCCTTGGACACCGCGCCAGCCGGGGCTTGCAGCACGTTGCACGCCACCAACAGACAGAATATCAACAAGATATCCACAATCTCTTGTGGATGGCTTGGGGATAGTCCAGGCCGTCCCGGGGATCCTTCCGCAGCTGCATTGAAAGCGCGTCGAACCACCCCGGATTCTACCGAAGCACCAGCACAATCCTGGCCGCCCCGAACACCGTGAGCACACGCTCACATTTTTGAGCGCTGACTTATCAACACCCGAAGGGGCCGCCCAGTCGGGCGCGATCCCGGTGTCGTTCTCGCGATACGAAAAAACCCGGCGCCCTTGTCGGGTGCCGGGTCTGCCCAGGGGCCCCTTTGCGCCTTAGCGGGCGGGCCGGATCATCGTGTAGTGGGCCCACTCGCCGCGGCGGAAGAACACATTGAAAGGCCGCCCCTTGTCGAGCTTGGCCACCACGGCCTCGAACTGGCGCACATCGGAGACCTCGGTGTTGGCGATGGCCAGGATGACGTCGCCTTCGCGCAGGCCCGCACGGGCGGCCGCACCGTCGACGGATTCCACCCGCACGCCGCCCTTGACGCCCAGCGCCGCCTTCTGGGCCTCGGTGAGATTGGCCAGCGTCAGGCCCAGGCTCTGGGCCGCCCCGCTGCCCGGGGCGCTGCGGGGTTCGCTGCCGGCGACACGGCGCGGCGGGTCGGGTTCGAACTCGCCGACCAACACGCTGAGGTCCCGGTAGCTGCCGCGACGGAACACCTGGACGGTGGCCTTGGTGCCCGGCTTGGTGTTGCCCACGATGCGCGGCAGTTCACCCGCCTTGTCGATCACGCGGCCATCGAAGCGCGTGATGATGTCGCCCGCCTCGATGCCCGCCTTGGCCGCCGGGCCATTGGGCTCCACGCTGCGCACCAACGCGCCGGTGGGCTGCCCCAGTCCGATGGACTCGGCCACGTCCTTGGTGATCTGGTCGATCTGCACCCCGATGCGCCCCCGGATCACGCGGCCCGTGGTGCGCAACTGGTCGGCCACACGCATGGCCTCGTCGATGGGGATCGCAAACGAGATACCCATGAAGCCGCCCGAGCGGCTGTAGATCTGCGAGTTGATGCCCACCACCTCGCCGCGCAGGTTGATCAGCGGGCCGCCCGAGTTGCCCGGGTTGATGGCCACGTCCGTCTGGATGAAGGGCAGGTAATCGCCGGTGTCGCGTGCCTTGGCACTGACGATGCCGGCGGTCACTGTGTTTTCCAGACCGAAGGGCGAGCCGATGGCCATCACCCATTCGCCCACGCGCAGGCGGTTGACGTCGCCGATGCGCACGGCCGGCAGGCCGGTGGCATCGATCTTGACCACGGCCACGTCGGTGCGGCGGTCGCTGCCGATGATGCGCGCCTTGAACTCGCGCTTGTCGGTGAGGGTCACGTAGACCTCATCGGCGCCTTCGACCACATGGGCGTTGGTCATCACGTAGCCGTCCGGGCTGATCACGAAGCCCGACCCGACGCCGCGCGGCACCTCCTCCTGCTGCCCCTGGCGCGGGCCGCCCCGCGGCGTGGGGGTGCCCGGCAGCGGCACGCCGAAGAAGCGCCGGAAGAACTCCTGCATCTCTTCGTCCATCTGCGGCCCCGCCCCAGGGCTGGCCGAGCGCGCACGCTCGGTGGTGCGGATGTTCACGACCGACGGGCCCACCCGCTCGGCCAGTTCGGCGAAGTCAGGCAGCGCAGCGGCCTGCGCCTGCACAGGCATGGAAGCCACCGCCAGGATCCAGGCGGTCGCCAAGGCCATCAAGGCGGCCAGGACACGTCGAGACATCGCGGGCACGACCGTGCCCAGGTGCATTGCTGTTTTCATCTCTCACCTCAACACTGGGCCCGCAGTGCACACGGCCACGCCCCCGCGACAGCCGTTCACTGCGGCTTCTTGCGCTCCAGGCCCCGGACGAACTCGTTGAGCGTGGCGGCTGGCACCTCGCCCACGGCAGTCACCCACCAGGCCCCGTGGCGCCTCATGAGCGTATGGGTCGCCCCCATGCTCATCAGCACTTCCTTGCGATGCCGGCTGGCATCATAGGGTTCCACGAAAATCGAGACATGGGCCAGGCCGTCGGAGAAGATGGTCTGGAGCATGCTGCCACGCTCGCCGCCGTCGGACGCACCGCTGACGTCGGGCGCCCCATCCACGGCATTGCTGCTGCGCTTGACACAACTCACATA
>NZ_JBKBVU010000011.1:0-9797 GCF_046289365.1 Caldimonas sp.
ATGCCGGGGGTGGAGGTCGCACGGGGCCGCCAGGGCCTGCACGCCCTGCTGGGCGAGGCCGACATCGTGGTCAACCTGCTGCCGCTTACGCCGGACACCCAGGGCCTCTTCAACGCCACCACGCTGGCCGCGATGCGGCCGGGCGCCTCGCTCGTCAACCTCGCGCGGGGCGGGCATGTGGTCGAGACCGATCTGCTGGCCGCCCTCGATGCCGGCCACCTGCGTCATGCCGTGCTCGATGTCTTCCGTGACGAACCTCTGCCGCAGCACCATCCCTTCTGGGGGCATCCGCGCGTGACGGTACGCCCCCATGTGGCGGCCGCGACCGATCCGCGCTCGGCGGCACAGGTGGTGGCGCGCAACATCCGCGCGCTGCGCGAGGGCCGGCCGCTGGCCCATCTGGTGGATCGGGCGGTGGGCTACTGAGCCAACGGCTTCAAAGCAAGACACCGCGGCAACACCAGCGGGGCCGGGCCAGTGATGCCGGCGCAGGGCTCGGCCAACATCAGCGTCAGCCGCCGCAGGGCCTGCCAGGGGTCGGCCGGCCAGTCCGGATGGGGCAGGCCCTTGACCAGGCCGTCGCAGACCTGGGCGGCCTGCAGCAGGCCGTGCAGCACCGTGTCGGGCAGGCGGGGCAGCACACGCTCGTAGAGCTTTTCCTTCACACCCCAGACCCGGTTCTCGCGCAAGGCCATCGGCAGCGGGCGGCCCGCCGCGGTGGCATCCTTCACGCGCTTGAGCGCACGGATGTCTTCGGCCAGCGTCCAGTGCACCAGCACGGCGGCCTCGCCCTCGGCCTGCAGGCCATCGAGCATGCGCAGCGCACGGGCCACCTGGCCGGCCAGCACGGCCTCGGTGAACTTGTAGACGTCGTAGCGCGCCACGTTGAGCACCGCAGCCTCGACCTGCTCGAAGCTGAGTTCCCCCTCGGGGTACAGCAGGCCGAGCTTCTGGATCTCCTGGTGGGCGGCCAGCAGATTGCCTTCGACCCGGTCGGCGAAGAAGGCCAGCGTGCGCTGCCCGGCCTCGCCGGCCTGCACGCGCTGGCCCTGGGCGGCCAGGCGCTGTGCAATCCACTGGGGCAGGGCCTTGCGGTCGATGGGGTCGATGCGCACACTCACGCCGGCGGCGTCCAGGGCGCTGAACCAGGCGCTGGCCTGCGTGGCCTTGTCCAGCCGCGGCAGGATCACCAGCGTCACGACCTCCTCGCCCAGCCCCCCGGCAACCGCCTGTGCATAGCGCTGCAGCGCCTCGCTGCCGTCCTTGCCCGGCTTGCCGCTGGGAATGCGGATCTCCACCAGCCGTCGGGCCGAGAACAGCGACAGCGCCTGGGCCCCGGCGAGCAGCTCGCTCCAGTCGAACCCCGGCCCGGCAACGGTGTAGACGCTGCGCTCGCCATGGCCGGCAGCCCGGGCGGCCGCGCGGATCGCGTCGCCGGCCTCCTGAACCTGCAGCGGCTCGTCGCCGTGCACGACGTACAAACCGCGCAAGCCCTGACGCAGATGCGCGACCAGTTGATCGAAGCGCACTTGCATGGGCCTGACTCAGCGCTGCAGCGCCGCCAAGCGGCGAATCACCTGGGCGGCGATGTCCTCGCGCATGCTGCGCAGCAGCTGCGCCTCCTCGCTCTCCTTGGCCAGCGAGGCGGTCTCGTTGTAGCTCATGGCTTGATTGAGCGACAGCTGCGTTTCGTCCAACCACAGCTCGCCATCGGAGCGGCGCAGACGAAAGCGCAACCGCAGCTGCAGCGTCAGCTCGCGGATCTGGCCGGCCGAGGTGCGGCTGCCCACGCCGCGCTGGAAGCCGTCTTCCAGCACCTCGAAGACGGCCTCGGCCTGGCGCGGGTCGTCCACCAGGCGCAGGTCCGGCACCGCGGCGAGCTGGCGGCGCAGTTCCTGGCCCATTGGTGACAGCGGGTCGAAACCCAGGCGCAGGCTGCGAAAGGGCAGGCTCGTGGCACCGCGCAGCCGAAAACCACAGCCGGCCAGCAGGCCCAGACCGGCCAGCGCCAGCACGGGCCGGCGCGCAAGACGGGGCTCAGACCACCACATTCACGAGACGCCCAGGCACCACGATGACCTTCCTGGCCGGCTTGCCCTCGCTGAATTTCGCGAACTCCGGCGCGGCCAGTGCGGCGGCCTCGATGGCCGCCTTGTCGGCGCTGGCCGCCACTTTGATCGCCCCGCGCAGCTTGCCATTGACCTGCAAGACGAGCTCGATCTCGTCTTGCACCAGCGCGGCTTCGTCCACCAGCGGCCAGGGCGCGTCGAGCAGATCGCCGAAGCGCTGGGCATACCCCAGCTCGCTCCACAGCACGTGGGTGAGGTGGGGGCAGGCCGGATAGAGCACGCGCAGCAAGATGCCCAGCCCTTCGCCCACGGCCCAGGCCGCGTAGTCGGCGCCGGCATCGGCGCGGGCGTCGAAGCCCTCCAGCGCGTTGAGCATCTTCATGCAGGCCGACACCACGGTGTTGTACTGCATGCGCTCGTAGTCATGCGTGGCCTGCTGCAGCAGCCGGTGGATCTCCAGGCGCAGCTTCTTCACCTCGACCGGCGCGGCGTGCCAGATGATCTCGGTGGCCAAGCCCGGCATCAGCATCTTCGCCGGCAGGTCGCGGTGGGCCTGGGCATAGTTCCAGACGCGGCGCAGGAAGCGGTGGGCCCCCTCGACGCCAGCGTCGTTCCACTCCAGCGTGGCCTCCGGCGGCGCGGCGAACATCGTGAACAGGCGGGCGGTGTCGGCGCCGTAACGGTCGATCAGGTCCTGCGGGTCCACGCCGTTGTTCTTGCTCTTGCTCATCGTGCCCACGCCTTCGTAGGTCACGGCCGAGCCGTCGCGCTTGAGCCGGGCCCCGGTGATACGGCCTTGATCGTCGTAGACGTTGTCCACCTCGTGTGGCCAGAAGTACTCGATGCCGCCCTTGTCGGTGCGGCGCGAGTAGATGTGGTTGAGCACCATGCCCTGGGTGAGCAGCTTGGTGAAGGGCTCGTCTACCTTCACCAGGCCCAGATCCCGCATCACCTTGGTCCAGAAACGTGCATACAGCAGGTGCAAGATGGCATGTTCGATGCCGCCGATGTACTGGTCCATCGGCATCCAGTACTGCGCGCCCTCGGCCACCATGCGGTCGTCACGCTTCGGGTCGCAGTAGCGCATGTAGTACCACGCGCTGTCCACGAAGGTGTCCATCGTGTCGGTCTCGCGGCGCGCCGGCTTGCCGCAGCGGGGGCAGTCCACCTTCAGGAAGCTCTCGCACTTGTTCAGCGGGTTGCCCGAGCCGTCGGGGATCAGGTCCTCGGGCAGCACCACCGGCAGATCCTGCTCGGGCACCGGCACGGCGCCGCAGTCGTCGCAGTGGATGATGGGTATCGGCGTGCCCCAGTAGCGCTGGCGGCTGATGCCCCAGTCGCGCAGGCGCCAGGTGGTCTTCTTCTCGCCCAGCCCCTTGGCGGCCAGCAGCTCGGCGACCTTGTCGACGGCGGCGGCGTAGGACAGGCCGTCGAGCACACCCGAGGCAATGCAGCGCCCGCGCTGCTTGTCGGCATACCACTCGGCCCAAGCCTCGGTGGAATAGCGCTCGCCCTCGACGGCGACCACCTGCTTGATCGGCAGCCCGTACTTCTTCGCGAACGCGAAGTCACGCTCGTCATGCGCCGGCACGCCCATCACCGCGCCGTCGCCATAGCTCATCAGCACGTAGTTGCCCACCCACACGGGCACAGCCTCGCCGGTCAGAGGATGTTGCACGGTCAGGCCGGTGGGCATGCCCTCCTTTTCTTTGAGCGCCAGCTCGGCCTCGGTGGTGCCGCCTTGCTTGCAGCGCTCGATGAAGGCCGCCAGTTCGGGACGTCGCGCCGCCGCATGCGTGGCCAGCGGGTGTTCAGGCGCCACGGCGCAAAACGTCACGCCCATGATGGTGTCGGCGCGCGTGGTGAAGACGTACAGCCGCCCGTCCTGGATCAGTGCCCCCGAGGCGTCGCGGATCTCGTGCGGGAAGGCAAAGCGCACACCCTCGCTCTTGCCGATCCAGTTCTCCTGCATCAGGCGCACACGCTCGGGCCAGCCGCTCAGGTGGTGCTGCACGTGGTCGAGCAGCTCCTGCGCGTACTTCGTGATCTTGAGGTAGTAGCCGGGGATCTCGCGCTTTTCCACCAGCGCGCCCGAGCGCCAGCCGCGTCCGTCGATCACCTGCTCGTTGGCCAGCACGGTCTGGTCCACCGGGTCCCAGTTCACCACCTGGGTGCGGCGCTCGGCGATGCCCGCCTCCAGCATCTTCAGGAAGAGCCACTGGTTCCACTTGTAGTAGTCGGGCGAGCAAGTGGCGATCTCGCGCGACCAGTCGATGGCCAGGCCCATGGCCTGCATCTGCCCCTTCATGTGGGCGATGTTGGCGTAGGTCCACTGCGCCGGCGGCACCTTGTTCTTCATCGCCGCGTTCTCGGCGGGCAAGCCGAAGGCGTCCCAGCCCATGGGCATGAGCACGTTGTAGCCGTTCATGCGCAGGTAGCGCGTCAACATGTCGTTGATCGTGTAGTTGCGCACATGGCCCATGTGCAGCTTGCCCGAGGGGTAGGGCAGCATCGAGCAGGCGTAGAACTTCTTGCGGCTCGCATCCTCGGTGACGCGGTAGGCGTCGCGGGCTTGCCAGTGGGCCTGGGCGGCGGCCTCGACCTGGCGGGGATCGTAGGGCGTGGTCTCGGTGCTCATGGTGCGGGAGGACGGCTTTCTTATTGGAGGCCCAACACGTCGGCCATGTCGAACAGGCCGCGCTCCTGGGCGGCCAGGAAACGCACGGCGCGCAGGCTGCCCTGGGCATAGGTGGCACGGCTGCTGGACTTGTGCGTGATCTCGATGCGCTCGCCGGTGCCGGCAAACAGCACGGTGTGGTCGCCCACGATGTCGCCGCCGCGCACGGTGGCAAAGCCGATGGTGGAGGGGTCGCGCTCGCCGGTCACGCCCTCGCGGCCGTAGACGGCGCATTGCGCAAGGTCGCGGCCCAAGGCCTGGGCCACCACCTCGCCCATCTTCAGCGCGGTGCCGCTGGGGGCATCGACCTTGTGACGGTGATGGGCCTCGATGATCTCGATGTCGTAGCCCTGCGCCAACGCCTTCGCGGCGGTCTCCAGCAGCTTGAGCACGACGTTGACACCCACGCTCATGTTGGGCGCCATCACGATGGCGATGTCTTGCGCGATGCGTGCGATCTCGGCTTTCTCAGCTTCGGAAAAGCCGGTGGTGCCGATCACGGCCTTCACGCCCAGTTCGCGGCAGACCTGCAGGTGGGCCAGCGTGCCCTCGGGGCGGGTGAAGTCGATCAGGAAGCGCGCATCCTTCAGGCCGGCGCGCAGGTCGGCGCCGATGCTCACACCGCTGCTGCGGCCCAGGAAAGCGGCGGCATCCTGACCGAGGGCCGGGCTGCCCTCGCGGTCGAGGGCGCCGGCCAGCCGGCAGTCGTCGGCGGCCAGCACGGCTTCGATCAGCACGCGGCCCATGCGGCCGGAGCTGCCGGCAATGGCGATGGGATGGGTCATGTCGGGACTCGTCGGGCGAAAAAAGGCAGAGGGTAGGACCGGCCCTCAGCGGGCCGCCGGTTCCAGCGGGGGGTACTCGCGCGTCGGCGGCTCGGCCGCAGCAGCGGCGGCAGGCTCGGCCGTCGGGCGCGGGGCGGGCAGGTTGCGCATCTGCTCCTCGGTGAGCTGCAGGACCGGCACGCTGCGCGGCTTGCGGAAGTTGTCGATCGAGGCGACGAAGGCCTCCTCGGTGGGCAGCTCGTCGGCGTCCAGGCGCACCAGGCGGTCGCCTTCGAAATGGGCGGTGACGCGGCGCGTCTGCGGCTGCGTGCCGGCGCGACGGATCGCAAAAACGTAGTCCCAGCGGTCGGCGTGGAAGGGGTCGGTCAGCAGCGGCGAGCCCAGGATCTCGCGCACCTGGGTGCGGCTCATGCCGGGGCGCACGGCGCGGGCCATCTCGGCGGTGACCACGTTGCCCTGCACCACTTCCACGCGGTAGGGGGTGAGCAGGCCCAGCACGGCGCCGTCGTCGCGCGCGGCGCAGCCGGCCAGCGACAAGAGGGCGAGGGCGGCAAGGGCGGGACGCAAAGCTTGGGTCATCAGGGTTTCTCGGGAGAGGGCAGACGAGCGCAGGCGGGCCCGATATGATGCGAAGATTCTACCCAGCACGGTGCCGGCGCTTCGCAGCGCGCCGAATGTCCACAAGCCTGCGGAGTGCCCATGACCACCCTGGAAGAACTCAAGAGCAGCGGCCTGAAAGCCACCTTGCCCCGCATGAAGATCCTCGAGATCTTCCAGAAGGGCACGATGCGCCACATGACGGCCGAGGATGTCTACAAGGCCTTGCTGGCCGAGGGCTCGGACATCGGGCTGGCCACGGTCTACCGGGTGCTGATGCAGTTCGAACAGGCCGGCATCCTCTCGCGCAACCATTTCGAGGCCGGCAAGGCCGTCTTCGAGCTCAACGAGGGCAAGCACCACGACCACCTGGTGTGCGTGGTGTGCGGCCGCGTCGAGGAGTTCTTCGACCCGGAGATCGAACGGCGTCAGCAGCAGATCGCCAAAGAACGCGGCTACGAGCTGCAGGACCACTCGCTGGCCCTGTACGTGGTGTGCGGCCGCGAGGGCTGCAAGGGCCATCACGGCGAACGCTGAGCAGGGCCGGACGGCGGCCGCTCACAGGCTGGTGTCGTCGCGTTCCATGGCGCGCTGGTGGCGCTCGATGAATTCCTTGTAGGTGTCGATGCCGCGCAACTGCAAGATGGTGTTGCGCACGGCGGCCTCCACCAGCACGGCCAGGTTGCGGCCGGCGTCCACCGCGATCACCACCTTGCGCACCGGCAGGCCCAGCACGTCCTCATACAACGGCTCGTAGGGCAGGCGCTCGAAGTCGCGCTCCATCGTCTCTTTGCGCACCAGGTGCACGATGAGCTTCAGGCGCATCTTGCGGCGCACCGCGGTCTCGCCGAAGATGGCCTTGATGTCGAGCAGGCCGATGCCGCGCACCTCCAGCAGGTTCATCAGCAGCTCGGGGCAGCGGCCCTCGATGGCCGTCTGCGAGACGCGGTACAGGTCCACCGCGTCGTCGGCCACCAGGCCGTTGCCGCGCGAGATCAGCTCCAGGCCCAGTTCGCTCTTGCCCAGGCCCGACTCGCCGGTGAGCAGCACGCCCAGGCCCAGGATGTCCATGAAGACGCCGTGGCGCGTGGTGCGCTCGGCGAAATGCAGCGCGAGGTAGCTGCGCAGCACGTCGATGACGAAGCCGGCCGATTCTTGGGTGACGAACAGCGGGATCTCGGCACGCTCGCACATCGCCACGAGCTGGTCGGGCGGGGTCTGACCATCGGCCACCACCAGCACCGGCGGCTCCAGCGTGACGATGCGGGCGATGCGACGGGCCTGGTCCTCGGGCTCGGCGTTGGCCAGGTAGTCGACCTCGCGCCGGCCGACGATCTGCACCCGGTAGGGATGGATGTAGTTGAGGTAGCCCACCAGATCAGCGGCCGACTGGGCATCGCGCACGGCGACTTCGTCGAAGCGGCGTTCGGGATGGGCGTGGCCGGCGATCCACTGCCACTTGAGCGCGGCCCGGTGGGCCTCGAACAGGGCCTCGGCACTGATGACGGTGGGTTTCATGGGGCGGGTTGTAACCGCTTTCGGTGGGGGCTGTCACCCTAGTGGGTCCGCTGCACCAGCCCCGCTCCGGTGGCCAAGGTTCAGGCCACCGATTTCAGCGGTTCCCAGTTGGAGATCAGCTCATGAACCTTGGCGGCCTCGGTCTCGGTCTTCAGGCGCTCGCGCAACTCTCGGTCGCTGAGCAGCTCGGCGATCTCGGAGAGGATCTCCAGGTGGCGCTGGGTGGCCGCCTCAGGCACCAGCAGGAAGATCAGCAGGCTGACGGGCTCGTCGTCGGGGGCGTCGAAGGGGATGGGCTGCTGCACCCGCAGCACGGCGGCCAGCGGGTTCTTCAGGCCCTTGATACGGCCATGCGGGATGGCCACGCCATGGCCCAGGCCCGTGGAGCCCAGGCGTTCGCGGGCAAAAAGATTGTCCGTCACGGTCGCGCGGGCGATGGCGTGCTGGTTCTCGAACAGCAGGCCGGCGTGCTCGAAGGCCCGCTTCTTGCTAGTGGCGTCCACGTTCACCAGCACGTTGCTGGCGGGGAGGATGGCTGCGAGACGGTTCATGCGGTCACCGCGCCGGGCTTGGCGGTTGGGGTCAACCTGTGCCCACGCGTCTTCGTGACAAAACGTTGAATTATAGGAAGCGCCCCTGTGGCGTATAGAGCGCACTCCCCAGCGACCTCGGGCATTGTGCACAGCTTGTTGCGTCGCAGCAAGCGCCGCGGGCAGCCGCTCAGGAAGGCAAACGGCGGCCCGCAGGCCGCCGGCGCGAATGCAATGTGTGTGTTCACTTATGCCACTGGCTCGTCCATGTCGCCGTTGAGGCGCTTGGGCGAGCGGTGGTGATGGTCCTGCAGACGATCCTTGTGCTTGACGACTTGGCGGTCGAGCTTGTCCATGAGTTCGTCGATTGCGGCGTACAGGTCCTCATGGGCGGTTTCGCAGAAGATGTCCTTGCCCTTGACGTGCAGGTTGACCTCGGCTTTCTGGCGTCGCTCCTTTTCCTTCAGTTTCTCGACCGTGAGCAGCACGTTGATGTCCACCACCTGGTCGAAATGCCGGGTGACCCGGTCGAGCTTGGTGAGCACATACTCGCGCAGAGCGGGTGTCACTTCCAGGTGGTGGCCACTGATCGTCAGATTCATTCGAACCTCCTTTCCGAGGGAGTGAGGGAGTCGTGCCCCAGGAGGGTGCGCCGACCCGGGCCGATGGCCCGAACCCAGTGTGCTCCTCGGGGGCCGTCGTGACAAGACGGTGACGCAATACCCGAAACCCGGGTGCGGCCGCTCTCCCCAAGCGGGCCGAGCTGGGGCATGATTCATCGCTGGACATCGCCAGCCGCCGCTGGACGTGTCGTCCGGCCCCTCCCCCCCCCGATCGACTCCAAGCCCTTGAGCCAGGTCAAGGCCGGCGCGCCGCTGGCCGCTAGGCTGACGGCAACGATGTCGTGACGACAGGGGAGTCCCGTCTTGAGCATCCGCAACCTGGACGCGATGTTCCGCCCGGCCTCGGTGGCCGTGATCGGTGCCTCCGACCGTGAGGGCAGCCTGGGCCGGCTGGTGATGCACAACTTGCAGGCCGGCGGCTTTGCCGGTCCGGTGTGGCCGGTCCATCCGCGGCGCGAGTTCGTGGCCGGGCAGCGGGCCTGGCCTTCGGTTGCGGCCCTGCCCGGCGTGCCCGACCTGGCCGTGCTGTGCACGCCCGCGCCCACGGTGCCGGCCCTGGTGGCCGAACTCGGGGCACGTGGCACACGTGCGGCTGTGGTGCTCAGTGCCGGCCTGGGCTCAGTGTCGGCCGACGGCGGGCGCAGCCTGCGCCAAGCCATGCTGGAGGCAGCCCGGCCGTACCTGCTGCGCATCCTCGGTCCCAACTGCGTGGGCCTGCTGGTGCCGGGATGGCGCCTAAACGCGAGCTTTGCCCATACCGGGGCCCGGCCCGGCTCGCTGGCCTTCGTCTCGCAGTCCGGCGCCCTGGCCACCGGACTGCTGGACTGGGCGGATGCACGTGATCTGGGCTTCTCGCACTTCGTCTCGCTGGGCGATGCCGCCGACGTGGACTTCGGGGATTTGCTGGACTATCTGGCCACCGATGCCTCGACCCGGGCGATCCTGATGTACATCGAATCCATCCAGGCGGCGCGCAAGTTCATGTCGGCTGCACGCGC
>NZ_JBKBVU010000011.1:9807-38468 GCF_046289365.1 Caldimonas sp.
AGTTCGCCGCGCGCGCGGGCGCGCGCAACAAGCCCGTGCTGGTCGTAAAGGCGGGCCGGGCCCCCGAGGGGTCCCGGGCGGCGGCCTCGCACACCGGGGCGATCGCCGGTGGCGATGCGGTCTTTGATGCAGCCGTCCGGCGCGCCGGGATGCTGCGTGTGGACACACTGACCGAGCTGTTCGATGCGGCCGAGACGCTGTCGCGCATGAAGGCACCGGCCGGCGAGCGCCTGGCCATCCTCACCAATGGCGGCGGGGCCGGGGTGCTGGCGGCCGATGCCTTGGCCCTGGGCGGCGGGCGGCTCGCCGAGCTCGGGCCGGCCACGCTACAGGCCTTGGATGCGGTGCTGCCGCCGACCTGGTCGCACGGCAATCCGGTGGACCTGATCGGCGATGCGCCCGTGGCGCGTTACACCGCGGCGCTGGATGCCGTGCTGGGCGACCCGGGTGTGGATGCCGTGCTGTTCATGCACGCGCCCACGGCGATCGTGCCCAGCGAGGCCATCGCCCGGGCCGTGCTGCCGCGCATGCGCGATGCCGCCCGGCCGGTGTTCACCTGCTGGCTGGGTGGGACGGCGGTGGCGCAGGCGCGCTCGCTCACACGCAAAGCCGGCATCGCCGGCTACGACACGCCCGAGCAGGCAGTGCGGGCCTTCTTGCACCGGGTGACCTACCAGCGCAACCAGCAGGCGCTGATGCAGACGCCGCCGTCGGTCCCGGCCGGCCCCCCACCCGACCGGGCGGCGGCCCGGGCCGTGCTGGCGCAGGCCCTGCAGGCCGGACGCCGGCGGCTCGACGAGCCAGAGGCCAAGGCCTTGCTGGCCGCCTATGGCCTGCCGGTGGTCGAGACCCGGGTGGCGGCCGACGAAGCCGCCGCGGTGCAAGCCGCCCAGGCCATCGGCTTTCCAGTGGTGCTCAAGATTCTGTCGCCGCAGATCTCGCACAAGTCCGACGTGGGCGGCGTGGCCCTGGCGCTGCAGGACGCCTCGCAGGTGGCGCAGGCCGCGCAGGCGATGCGCGAGCGGGTGCAGCGACTGCGTCCGGACGCGGTGCTAGCCGGCTATACGGTGCAGGCGATGGTGCAGCGCCCGCGTGCCCACGAACTGCTGGTGGGGGCGCTGAGCGATCCGCTGTTCGGGCCGGCGATCGTGTTCGGCCAAGGCGGCACGGCCGTGGAAGTGGTGCGCGACCGGGCGGTGGCCCTGCCGCCGCTGAACGTGGCGCTGGCGCGTGACCTGATCGGGCGCACGCGGGTGTCGCGCCTGCTGGCGGGCTACCGCGACCGCGCGCCGGTGGACCCGGCGGCCCTCGAGGCGGCGCTGATGGGGGTATCACAGCTCCTGTGTGAGCTGCCCGAGGTGGTGGAACTGGACATCAACCCCTTGCTGGCCGACGACCAGGGCGTGATCGCGCTGGATGCGCGGGTGGTGATTGCACCGGCCACCGGCACGGCGGTGGAGCGCCTGGCGATCCGGCCCTACCCGGTGGAGCTGGAGCACGGCTTCGACTGGGGCGGGCAGCCGATGCGGCTGCGGCCCATCCGTCCGGAGGACGAGCCTGCGCTGCGAGACTTCTACGGCCGGGCCGACCCGCAGGACTTGCGGCTGCGCTTTTTCATGGCGCGCCGCGAGGTGCCGCGCTCGGAGCTGGCGCGCTACAGCCAGATCGACTACGACCGCGAGATGAGCTTCGTGGCCGAGCCGCTGGGTGAGGCGGCCGGCGAGATCTGGGGCGAGGTGCGCGCCGTGTGTGATCCGGACAACCACACCGCCGAGTTTGCGATCCAGGTGCGCAGCGGCCTGCAGGGTCGGGGCCTGGGGCGCTACCTGCTGCAACACATGATCGCCTACCTGCGCGCACGCGGCACGCGCGAGCTGGTGGGCCACTGCCTGCCCGAGAACACCGCGATGAGCACGCTGGCGCGCCAGCTCGGCTTCCGCGTGGACATGACGCGCGAGCCCGGGGCGGTGTGGCTGAGGCTGCCGCTGCAGGACGGCTGAGCTCCCTTTGTCGCCTTATCCGGGAAAGCCGCGGGATGCCATCACGCCCCTCTTGGCACGGGCCAGCAGGTTTTGGCAACAGGGTGTGACACGCGCGGCGCGCGGGGCACCGTTGGGGCGTGGCTCCCCCGATCAGGAAGGGTCGGCGCCGCGCAGGTCCAGGTCCCACAACACGTCGTCGCCCAGACGGTAGGCGCGGGCGCGGGGGCGCAGGCACTGGCTCATCCGTTGCACCGGGGGCAATTGCACGCCGGGCCGGCCCTGGCCGATGAGCACCGGGGCCACCATCAGATGCAGCCGGTCGAGCACCCCCTGGGCCAGGCAGCGCGACACCGTCACGCCCCCGCCTTCGACCAGCACCGTGGCCAGCCCCCGTTCGCGCAGGCGCGCCAGCAGGGCCGGCCAGACCACCTGGCCGCGATCGTCGACCAGCCCCGGCACGGCCAGCACCTGGTGCCCCCCCACGCGCTCGGCCGCGCGAGCACGGTCGCGCTCGTCGCAGGCCAGCAGCGTCGGGGCGATGCCATCGGTGAACAGGCCGGACTCGGGCGGCACGCGCAGGTGCACGTCCAGCACCACCCGCGTGGGGTGGGGCCCGTTGACACGCCGGGTGGTCAGCCGCGGGTTGTCGGCCACGGCGGTGCCGGTGCCCACCAGCACCGCGTCACACAAGGCGCGCAGCCGGTGCAGATGGGTCAGGGCCTCGGGGCCGTTGAGCGCGCCGGAATCGCCGCCCTCGGTGGCCACCTGACCGTCCAGGCTCTGGCCGAGCTGGCCCACCACACGGCTGGCATCGGCCGGCACGTCGGCCACCAGCGGCAGCAGCGGGCCGGCCAGCTCGTGCGCGGCCATGGGCCAGGCGCCGTGGAGCTGCCACTGGCCGTCGTGGTGGTGCATGCCCAGCCGGGGGTCGTGCACGGCGGTCAGGCGCGGTGCGGGCCCACGGCCATGGCGACGCCAGTCGGCCGCCTGCAGCAGCAGCGGCCAAAGAGCCTCGCAGGCCTGCGCCGCCGTGCGGCCCAGCGCCAGGATGTTCGGGCCGTTGCGCAGCTCGAAGGTCAAGCCAGGGCCTCCAGGAAGGGGGGCGGGGCCGGCGGGACGCGCCGGATGGGCCTGTGCCGGTAGAGCCCCGCCATCGCGGCTATGCTAGCAGCCTGATGAATGCCTTGATCTCCCCTCTTGCCGCCCTGCCCGCGCAGGATCTGGCCTCGGAACGCGCCGCCATCCGCGTGGACCGGGCCCAGACCGAACTCAAGCATGGCCGTGTGCTCGCACTGCGCTCGGACGCCGGCCCCGTGCTGCTGGCCGCCACGATCGAGACCCTGAGCCCTCCCCGTCTGGCCTGGCTGAGCGGCCTGGGTGTGCCGCTGCGCCTGCTTTTCACTGCCGAGCGGGCCACGGCCCTGGGCCTGGGCGTGGCCGGCAGCGTGAGCCTGCCGCTGCCCCCCGGCGCCAGCGTCGAGCAGTTGCAGGCGCTGGGCGCTGTGACGCTGGAGTTCGGCCCCGAAGGCCGCGCGCGTCTGCCCGCCGGCCTGCCCGATGTCGCCTCGCTGGGCACGCCTGAGCCGGCCACGGCCGTCATGCTGTCGGCTCTGGCCCTGGCCAAGCGGGCCCGCCTGATCCCGGCCCTGGTGGTGGCCGAGATTGGCGCGATCGGCGACGACACCCTGGAAGCCGCCCAGCTCGAGATCGTCAGCGAGGCCGAGGTGACCCAGGTGCGCGAGCAGGGCCATCTGAGCCTGCGCCGCGTGAGCGACGCCCACGTGCCCATCGACGCGCACGACGACTGCACGCTGGTGCTCTTCCGCGAGCTCAACGGCGATGCCGAGCATGTCGCCATCATCGTGGGCCAACCCGACCTGAGCCAGCCGGTGCCGGTGCGGCTGCATTCATCGTGCCTGACCGGCGACCTGCTGGGCAGCCTGCGCTGCGACTGCGGCGACCAGCTCCAGCGCGCCATCGCCCACCTGGCCGAGCGCGGCGGTGTGCTGCTCTACCTGGCCCAGGAGGGCCGTGGCACGGGTCTGGGCAGCAAGCTGCGCGCCTACCGGCTGCAAGACAGCGGCCTGGACACCATCGATGCCGACCAGTACCTGGGCTTCCGCGCCGACGAGCGCGACTTCCAGGCCGCCGTGGCCATGCTCAAGGCATTGGGCGTCACCCGCATCCAGTTGCTGACCAACAACCCGCGCAAGATCGAGGCGCTGCGCCGCGGCGGCATCGACGTGGTCGACCGCATCGCGCTGCACGCACCGCCCACGGCGCACAACGCCCGGTATCTGGCCACCAAGCGCGAACGCGCCG
Source organism: Caldimonas sp. (assembly GCF_046289365.1). Classification (NCBI taxonomy): domain Bacteria; kingdom Pseudomonadati; phylum Pseudomonadota; class Betaproteobacteria; order Burkholderiales; family Sphaerotilaceae; genus Caldimonas; species Caldimonas sp. The sequence continues at coordinate 14,112 of NZ_JBKBVU010000011.1, forward strand.
GACACATCAAGCCGGACGACGAGCAGGAGTGAAACCTGCCACTCAGGCCGGCACGCGCGCCCGGAACTTCAGATAGTCGGCCGCGCACTCCTGCGGCCGCTCGATCATCGGCAGGTGTCCGACACCGGGCATGCGGATGAGTTCCGCCTGCGGCATCAGGCCCTGCAGGATGGGGCCGGCGCCCGGGTGCAGCACGCGGTCTTCCTCGCCCCAGACGATGAGGCTGGGCGCCTTCACGGTGCGGGCCCGGTCCTCGATCGGATCGGCCTTGATCTGCTGGTACACCCGCTGCTCCAGCGCGTGGTTGGCGATGCGCTCCTTGGCCATCACCTGGATGTAGGGCATGGGCACCTCGGGCAGCCTGGCCACGGTGAAGGCCAGCGTGCGGGCCAAGTCCTCGGCGCTGCGCACCAGCAGCGGGTTGTCGCCGCCGGCTTTCACCATCTGCGCGAGCTCGCTCAGCGGTGCACTCCACACCCCGCCCGGGGCCAGCAGCCACAGGCTCTTCACCGCCTGCGGATAGCGTGCCGCAAACGCCAGGGCGATGTGCCCGCCCATGGAGTTGCCGCCCAGATGCAGCGCCGGCGCCCCCAGGGCCTGGGCCAGGGCCAGCAGACGCTCGGCCTGGGCGTCGGTGCTGTAGTCGGCCTCCATCGGCTTGGCCGATTCGCCAAAGCCGATGTGGTCGGGCACGATCACGCGGTAGTGCGGCGTGAGGTGGCGCGCGATGGTGTTGAAGTTGTCCTTGTTGCCGCCAAAGCCGTGCAGCAGCATCAGCGGCTCGCCCCGGCCGCCTTCCAGGTACACGTACTGCAGCCCGCCGGGCAGCGTGATCGAGCGGCGCTCCAGCCCTGCGCGTTCGCGCAGGGTGTCGAGCATGTAGCGGACGGTCTTTTCCGGGGCGAGGTGGGCGAAGACTTGGGCGAGCAGGTTCATGAGCGCCGAGGATAGCCCAGGGCCGGCGCCCAGCCTGTCGCGCCTTTGTCAGCCGCGCCGCGCCCGCCGCCGCTGCCGGTCGACCGCCACCAGCACCAGGGCCCCATCGGCCGTGAACTCGTGGCGCACCACCTGGCCGAGGAACCGACCTTGCCTGTGTGGAGCGAAGTTCTTGACCCGACGCCCAGCCGTCGCGGGGCCGATCCATGGCAGGCAGGCCTGCCCGGCGCGCCAGCAGGGTTTGCGCGCAGGCCCCGCAGGCCAGGGAGGGGCTGCTGCGGCGCAGCACCTGCTGACGGCGGCTCGCGACTGGCCACCCGGTCGGCGATCTGACAAGATGCAGGAATGGCCCCCGGTGCACTGCAAGCTGCCATGTCCGCCCCTGCGCCCCAGGTGCTGGTCCAGCTCTCCGACACCCACATCACGGTGCCCGGCCGCTGGCTGGATGGTCGCATCGACACCGCCACCGCGCTGGCACGTGCGGTGCAGGCGGTGTGCCGCCTGCGGCCCGCACCGGTGGCCGTGCTGGTCAGCGGCGATCTGGTCGATGCCGGCTCGCCCGAGGAGTATGCGCACCTGCGCACGCTGCTGGCGCCCCTGCCGGGCCCCGTCTATCTGATGCCGGGCAACCACGACGAGCGCGGTGCCCTGCGGGCGGCCTTTGCCGACCACCCCTACTTGCGTCAGATGGAGGAAGGTGACTTCATCCAGTACACAGTCGATCTGCCCGGCTTGCGCCTGGTCGCCCTGGACACCGTGGTGCCCGGCGCCGGCCACGGTGCGCTGTGCCAGCGCCGCCTGGACTGGCTCGACGCCACCCTGACCCAGGCCCCCGGACAACCCACCCTGGTGGCCCTGCACCACCCGCCCTTCCTCACGCACATCGAGCACATGGACGCCCTGGGCCTGCGGGAGGGCCGCGAAGCCTTCGAAGCCATCATCCGCCGCCACCCCCAGGTGGAACGCATCGCCTGCGGTCACCTGCACCGCTGCATCCAGGCCCGTGTGGCCCACACGGTGGCCATCACCGTGCCGTCGCCGGCCCATCAGGTGGAGCTGGACCTGGTGGGCGACCACCCGGCCAGCTACACCTTCGAGCCGCCGGGCTTCGGCCTGCACGTGTGGACCCGTGGCACGGATCTCGTCAGCCATGTGATGCCGGTGGGCGACTTCCCGGGGCCGTTTGCGTTCTAGCCGGGCGGCATCCGCTCAAAGGCCTGCAGCGAGGGATCCATGGCATCCCAGGCCTGCCCACGCACGCGGTAGGTGAGCACCTGCGGTGCGAAGCGGCTGGGGTCGTCGAGGCTGGCCGCGGGCACGGCGATGAGGTCGGGCATCGCAGCGAAACGCAGGTAGACCGGTGCGCCGCAGATGGGGCAGAACGCATGCGTCTTCACGTTGCCGCTGTCGGCTGCAACGTCCCAGTGTGTGGGGTTGCCGGTGATCTGCATCTCGGCGCGCGCGGGAAAGGTGAGGTAGGAACCGTGTCCCGTGCCGCTTTGCCGCTGGCAGTCGCGGCACTGGCAATGGTTCTGGAAGATGGGCGTCTGCTTCGTGGTGTAGCGCACGGCGCCACACGCGCAGCCGCCGCTGTACGGCGCTTGATGATCCGATGTCATGAAAGGGCTCCCGGTTCAGGCCGCTGCCTTGGGCTTGGCGAAAACGTCGATGCCCTCGCCGGTTTCGAGCAGTGACTTCAGGCTGGACAGGACGATGGGCCAGCCCTGCTGGATGCCCCTGGCCATGCCGCTACCGGCCTGCAGATCGTCATGGCTGACGGTGAGCTTCACCATGTCCTGATAGGGCGCGATATCGAAGGTCACGCGGCTGTAGGCGTCCGGGTCGTCGGCCTGCGAGGCATTGGCCCAGGTGATGACCAGACGCGTGGGCGGGGACACCTCCACGACCTTGCCCACCAGCTGAAGCGTGCGCTGCTCGTCGGCGCGCACATGCTGCCAGTCGGACCCCACCTGCCAGTCGGACAGGTTCTCGTGGCCCCAGTAGCGGCGGGCGATTTCGGGTTGGGTGATGGCTTCGAACACCTTGTCTGGTGTCGAGCGGATGTAGGTCACATAGACGAAGCTCGTCTTTTCCTGGCTCATCGTCACTCTCCTTCGAGTTCCTTTTTCAGGTCATGCAGCAGGCTGAGCCGCTGGCGTTCGAACTTGCGCACCCACCGCTCATAGACCTCGTGCAGCGGCACCGGGTTGATGAAATGCAGCTTCTCCCGGCCCCGTCGTACGGTGCTCACCAGGTTGGCTTCCTCCAGGATCCCGAGGTGCTGGGTGGCCGACTGCCGCGCCATGTCCAGGTGCTCGCAGAGCTGGCCCAGCGTCTGACCGTTCTGTTCACACAGCAGGTCGAGCAGCTTGCGACGGGTCGGGTCGCCCAGCGCCTTGAAAACTTTGTCTGCGTCCATTCGATGCGTCGGTACGTGAAGCCAGTATATGCAGGTAAATGCCTGCATGTCAAACGGACCTAGATCATCCTTGTTCCGGGTGGTCTTGAGGTAGGTCTAGTCGAACAGCGCAAAGCCCGCGCTCGCCGCCACCTGGCCATTCACCAGCACCTCGGCCTGGTGGGCACCGGGATACAGCACCCGCGTGCTGCGCGGCACGAAGTCGCGACGAAGGACCAGGGCCGCCTTCTCGCCAGGCGCCAGCACGAGATCGGTGCCCTTGAACACCTTGCGGCGCGGTGTGCCGCGCGCGCTGGCATAGACGATGGCGTAGTCGACGCACACCCGCACCGGCTCGGCATTCGGGTTGTGCAGTTCGAAGGACAGGTCCAGCACACCGCCCACGCGCACGCGACGTGACGACAGGCGCAGCGCCTTCAGCCCGATGGGCGCGCCCACACCATACCCCTGCAAGGCCAACGCCTCGGGGTGGCCGGCCTTCACCAGGGTGCGCAGGCCGTGGCGTACCGTCCCCAGGGCCTCACCCCCTTGTGCCTGCCAGCGCCGGGCGTGCTCGAGGGCCAGCTCGGCATCGAGCCGGCTCACGTCGTTCAGATGGTTGGCGGCCGAGCGGCGCACCACCTCGTCGGCATCGGACGCGAGCGGTTCGATGAGCGCCAGGCAGCGCTGCGGGTCGCGTTTGAGGGCCAGCACTTGCTGGCCCCAGGGCAGGAGCGGACGGCTGCCCTCGCTGGCCAGGCGGCGCACGCGCGGGTCGGCATCGGACACCCACTGCGCCAGATGCGCCAGTGAAAGGTCGAGGTGCTGAGCCAGGAAGGGGCGGATCGCAAACTCGGCGCTGAAGTGACGGGTGAGCCGGGCCAGCGCCGGCAGGGCCTGCTGCGGCTGGCTCAACCCGGCCAGTGCCGCCCATTCCAGATAGGGCGCCCGCGCAAAGGCGGCGATGCCCTCGCCTTCATTCCAGCCGTCGCGGGGTGCGCCGAGGGCGCGCTCCACCACGGCCAGGGCCTCGTCGAAATGCTTGGGCAGGTGGGTGTGCAAGGCCTCGCCCACGCGGCGCACGCGCTGCATCAGGCTCAGGGCCTCGAAGCCCTCGCGGCAGTCACGCAGGAAGGCGGTCGCACGGAAGCCCGGATGGGCCGTGCTCACGTCGCCCGCAATGGCACGCAGCACGGGCTCGGCGAAGCCGTCTTTCAAGGCGGGGGATTCGGACATGCCGCAAGCCTAACCCGGGCCTGCTGACAACGCGGCGTCAGCAGACCGCGGGAATCGTGCCATCGGCCGCCAGCAGCGTCTCCAGCGCCTGCTCGCGGATGCCGTAGAAGCGCTTGATCTCGCGGATCTGGTCGAGGATTTCATCGGCCGGCTTCGGGCTCGCGCGCTTGACCGCCAGGATCATCTTGTTCTTGTTGGTGTGCTCCAGCGAAACGAACTCGAAGACCTGGGTGTCGTAGCCGCAGGCTTCCAGCAGCAGGGCGCGCAGGCCGTCGGTGAGCATCTCGGCCTCCTGGCCCAGGTGCACGCCATGCTGCAGGATGGGTCGCAGCGGGTGCGGGCTGAGGAGCTGCGGGCGGATCTGCTTGTGGCAGCACGGCGAACACAACAGGATCGACGCCCCGCCGCGCACCCCCTGGTGGAGGGCCAGGTCGGTGGCCGTGTCGCAGGCGTGCAGCGCGATCATCACGTCGATGGGTTGCGGGGGCCTGCGGGCGATGTCGCCCTCGTCGAAGCGCAGACCTTGCAGGCCCAGCCGCTGCACGATGCCGTTGCACAAGGCCACCAAGTCGCCGCGCAGCTCCACGCCCACCACCTCAGCCTGACGCTGCAGGTGCTGCTGCAGGTGGTCGTGCACGGCGAAGGTGAGATAGCCCTTGCCGGCGCCGAAGTCGAGCACACGCACCGGCTCGCTGGCCGCTCGGGCCGCCAGCGGCGAATCGCCAAAGGCGTGCGAGAAGATCTCGACGAACTTGTTGATCTGCTTCCACTTGCGGGCCATCGCCGCCACCAGGTGGTGGCCGGCGTCCATCACCCCGAGTTCCACCAGGAAGGGGCGTGTGGGATCGACCCAGCGGCGCTTCTCGCGGTTGTGCCCGGCCGGCGGCGGGGCCTCGGCCACCGCCCCATGAAGGCGGCCGGTGCGCAGGCTGGCCCTGCCCTTGCGGCTGTGGGCCAACTGCACCTCCTGCGTCGGCGTGAAGAGGTGGGCGTTGCGAAAGCCCTGGGCGATCCACTCGCGCAGCGCCGCCGCCACCTCGGCAGCCGGCAGGTTTTTCGTGATGTCGCGGGTGCGGTAGCGCCACACGAAGGACCAGTGCGGCTGGCCGCGCAGCACCACCGGGCGACCCATCAGGCGCTCCAGTTCGGGCTCCGCCCCCTCGTAGCGCGCCAGCACCAGCTTGTGGGCCGTGCCCTGTGCCACCTCGGCCGCCACGCGGGCGAGGAAGCGTTCGAGGGCGTCGGTGTCGGGCGCGGTCATCGGAAACAAGTGTAGGACGGGACAAAGAAAAAGCCCGGCGCCAGCGGCCGGGCTTCCAGGCTGCCGCAGCAGCGGCTCACTTGAGGTGGCTGCTGATCAGCTTGGTCATCTCGAACATCGAGACCTGGGCCTTCTTGAAGATCTCCTTCAGCTTGGCGTCGGCGTTGATCATGCGCTTGTTGACGGCGTCCTGGAGCTTGTTCTTCTTGATGTAGTCCCAGACCTTCTTGGTGATCTCGGTGCGGGGCATGGCCTTGTCACCGACGATCGCGGCCAGGGCGGCGCTGGGGGTCATGGCCTTCATGAAGGCGGCATTGGGCGTGCGCTTGACCTTGGGCTTGGCCTCTTTCTTGGCCGCGGCCTTCTTGGCCGGCGCCGCCTTCTTGGCGGGTGCCGCCTTCTTCGCCGCCGGCGCCTTCTTGGCCGGCGGCGCCGCCTTCTTCGCGGCCGGGGCCTTCTTGGCCGGCGCGGCCTTCTTCGCTGCCGCCTTCTTGGCGGGAGCCTTCTTCGCAGTTGCCATGTCGAATCTCTCCATCATGAGTGGTTGATGTGCCGGGTCGGGGCGAGAACCGCATGAGCCCTCGTTCCTGCCGAACGCCTGCGTCGCGAATGGTACTGCGTGTGCATGCCACTGAGAAGCGGTTTTCAGAGGGAAAACCACCGCTTGGCCCAGTGTTCATGCGGTTTTGTCGCGGCCGGGCATCACCGCGAGGGGGAGGCTCCCCCCTTTGAAGCCCCTGGGCAGCGCAACAACGGGCTGTTACCCATCGGCCCTCGACGCTTTCCACAATGGTCTGCGCCCCTCTTTTCCCACCCGCGTTCAGACAGGAGACAGTCATGGCCAAGAAGATCCTCATGCTCGTCGGCGATTTCGGCGAGGACTACGAAACGATGGTGCCCTTCCAGGCGCTGTCGATGGTGGGTCACACCGTGCATGCGGTGTGCCCGGACAAACGCGCCGGCGACTGGGTGATGACCGCCGTCCACGACTTCGACGGTTACCAGACCTACTCGGAAAAGCCCGGCCACCGCTTCACCCTCAATGCCAGCTTCGCCGAGATCCGAGGCGAGGACTACGATGCCTTGGTGGTGCCGGGTGGACGCGCGCCGGAGTACCTGCGGATGAACCGCGAGGTGATCGCCCTCGTCCAGCACTTCGCGAAGGCCGGCAAGCCCATCGCCGCCATCTGCCATGGGGCCCAGTTGCTGGCCGCGGCCGGCGTGATCCGCGGCAGGAAAGTGTCGGCTTACCCGGCCTGTGCCGCCGAGGTGGAACTGGCCGGTGCGAGCTATGCCGACGTTGCGGTGGATCAGGCCGTCACCGACGGTGCGCTCGTGACGGCGCCGGCCTGGCCGGCCCACCCGGCTTGGCTGGCCCAATTCCTGACGCTGCTGGGCACGCGCATCCAGACCTGAGCTTTGCAAAGCCGCAGCACAGCGGCTATGGTTGACGCGGGCCGCGCGGCTCGCGCGGCGAGGAGACAGCGATGTGCGAGATTTTCATTCGCGCCAACCCCCAGTCGTACGAGTCGCGCACCCGCTCGGTGCGTCTGCACGGGGTGGTCACCAGCATCCGGCTGGAAAACCTGTTTTGGGATGTGCTGACCGAGATCGGTCAGCGCGACGGCCTGGGCGTGACCCAACTCATCGAAAAGCTGTACGACGAGCTGATCGCCTCGCGCGGGCAGGTGGGGAACTTCGCCTCCTTCCTGCGCGTGAGCGCACTGCGCTACCTGGCGCTGCAGGTGCACGAGCGCATCCCGAGCGACCTGTCGGTGCCGATCCGCTCACTCGACGCCCGGCAGGTGCTCGAACGCCTGCCCGAGCGTTGGGCGGCCGCCCAGCCGCACTGAGCCCTTCAAGCGCGCGGTGGATCGAACAAGCACTCCGGGCTGATGTCCGACAGCGTGGCGCAACCACACAGGGCCATCGCGATTTCCAGCTCATCGCGCAGCAAGCGCAGCACATGTGCCACCCCGCGCGCGCCGGCGGCCGCCAGGGCCCACACCTGAGGGCGTCCGACGAGCACGGCGCGCGCGCCCAAGGCCAGCGCCTTGAACACATCGGTGCCGCGGCGGATGCCTCCATCCACCAGCACCGGCAAGCGGCCTTCCACGGCCTGCACGATGCGCGGCAACACCAGGGCCGTGGGTGCGGCCGTGTCCAAGGTGCGTCCGCCATGGTTGGAGACGATCAGCCCGGCCACGCCATGGCGCAGGGCCTCGCGCGCATCGGCCGGGTGCATCAGCCCTTTGAGCAGCACCGGCAGCTCGGTGGCCGCACACAACCAATCCACATCGTCCCAGGTGGGCGCGGCATGCAACAGGCCGTCGAACAAGGCGCTGCCTGCACCGCTGGCGGGTGCTGCCGCTGCCGGCGGCCGGCCCGCCAAATGCACGGCCGACACGCCGGGCGGCAGCCGGAACTGGGCACGCCGCTCCCGGTCGCGCGCGCCACTGACCGGGGCGTCCACCGTCAGGACCAGGGCCTCACAGCCGGCCGCATGGGCCCGCTGCACGAGTTCGCGCCAAAAGCCGCGGTCGGACTGGGGATAGAGCTGCATCCACAACGGCCCGGCCTCGGGCTCGCCGCGCAACGCCTGGGCCACCGTCTCCACCGGCGTGTTCGACTGCAGGCTCAGCACCATGCCGGCCTGCAGGGCCGAGGCCGCCAAGGCCGTGGCCAGTTCACCATCGGGATGGGCCAGTCGCTGGTGCGCCACCGGAGCCAGCAAAATGGGATGCGCCAAGCGGCGCCCCAGCAGGCTCAAGCCCGTGTGCCCGCCGGCCGTGCGGCGCAGCACACGCGGCTGCAGGCGCAAGGCGCGCCAGGCCTCCACATTGGCCTGCAGCGTGAGCTCGTCGCCCGCCCCTCCGGCCAGATAGGCCCAGGCGTTGTCGTCCAGCCGCTGGCGCGCCAGCACCTCGTAGTCGGCAGGGCTGATGGCCGGCGCGCTCATGTGTCGGCCCACATGCGCAGCAGGTTGTGATACGTGCCCGTCAGGCCCACCACCGCCTCTTGCGTGCCGGCCACTGCGCGCAACTGGCTCAAGTGGCGGTCCAGGTCGTAGAGCAAGCGGCGCTGCTCATCGCTGCGCACCATGCTTTCCACCCAGAAGAAGCTGGCCAGGCGCTCACCGCGCGTGACCGGGGTGACCGCATGCACGCTGGTGCCCGGATAGATCACCGCATCGCCAGCCGGCAGCTTCACACGCTGGCTGCCATAGGTGTCTTCGATCACCAGCTCGCCGCCCTCGTAGTCCTGCGGATCGCACAGAAACACCGTGCAGCTCACATCCGAGCGCACTCGCTGGCCGGTGCTGCGCGAGTGCATCACCGCCCCGTCCACATGGGCCCCATAGGTATTGGCCTCGCCGCCATAGCGATTGAACAAAGGGTTGAAGATCTTCTTGGGCAAGGTCGCGGCGAAGAACTCGGCATGGCGCTCCACGGCTTGCAGGATCAGCGCTTGCAGCTGGCGCGAAGCCTCGCTGTCTTGCTTGAGCTGCCAATTGTGCTTGGCATGCACGGCCAAGGCGCCGGCGGTGCTGCGTCCGTCGATCCAGGGCCCCTCGCGCAACCAACGTCGCGCCTGGGCAAGCTCTTGCTCGCTCAATACCTTGCGTAAATGCAGCAGCATGACGCTCCCCTACTTCCACCGTCGATAAAAGAAAAACCGCTGCACCCGATGGCGCAGCGGTTGCATTGTCTCGCCTGGGCCGCCCAGCGACCCAGGCTCAGATCAAAACACCGCCTTGAGCGTGGCCTGCACGGTGCGCGGCGCGCCCGGTGCATAGAAGCCGCGATACAGCGAGTCGGCATACAGCTTGTCGGTGGCGTTGTTCACGTTCACCTTCAGCGACAAGGACTCGTTGAACGCATACTCGCCCATCAAGTCCAGCGTCGTGAAGCTGGGCGCCTCGATGGTGCGGTTGCCCTCCGGGTTTTGCTTGCCACGGTGGTTCAAGCCCGCGCCCACGCGCAACTTGGGCAGCACCCGGTAAGTCGTCCACAAACTGGCGGCATGCTTGGGCGTGAGGCCCGGACGGTCCCCCTTTTGCTGCGCGTTGCCACTGGTGACATTGCTCTCGTCGATGCGCGCATCTGGAATCCAGGTGTACGACAGGAAAGCCTCCCACTTGGGCGTGATGCGGCCGGCCACGTCCAGGTCCAGGCCCGCGGCATGGCGCTTGCCTGACAGCAGCTCCTGGTTCGCCGCCGTGTCCGGGTCGGTGTTACGCTCGTTGTACTTTTCCGAGTAGAACAGCGCCGAGCTCACCCACAGACGGTTGTCCAGCAAATCGAACTTGCCGCCGATCTCGAAGTTGCGGCTTTTCTCCGGCGGCGTGTTGATCAGGCGCTGCACATTCGTCGATCCCAGGTTGGCGTTGATCGCATGCTGGTAGGTATCGGCCGAGGTGTTGTACGACGTGCCGTACGAGACGTGGTAGGACGACCAGTCGTTGGGCTGGAACAGCAGGCCCACGCGCGGGCTCCACAGCGATTCCTTCATCTCGGCGCTGTTGCCGGCGGTGTCGCGGAAGTCGGCCGTGAAGCGGTCGAAGCGCACCCCGGCCACCAGTTTGACCGTGGCACTGAGTTCCGCCGTGTTTTGCACATAGGCGCTGTAGGTGCGCGCGTCAAAGCGGTTCATCGGGATGACGCGCGTATCCGCAATGCTGGCGCCATCGTCGGGCGTGCCCACGGTGGTGGTGGGACGTGCCGGTCCGGCGGCATTGTTGTTGCGCTGCGCATCGTCGCGGTTGAACTCCAGGCCGGCGATGAGGTGGTGACGCAGGCCCCAGGCCTCGAAGCGGTCGGAGTAATCGCTTTGCAAGGTGGTGATGTCGCTCACCCCGCGACGGCCTTTGCCGGTGCGCGTGAGCACCGTGTCCGGCCCCAGATTGTCAGGCGTGACGGCCTGTCCGTTGGGCTGACTGGCCGCACCGGCGAAGCGGATCACCGAGGCCCACAAATCGCGCTTGAAGCGCCCGTGCATCAGCGAGGTTTTCAGCTCGGCATCACCCGAGAAGCGGTGAATGTGCTGGAAGGAACCATAGGTGGAGCCACCTTTGTTGTAGTCGCTGTCCAGGCCATAGTAGTTTTTCGCCGGCAAAGACGGCTTGATCTTGCCGTCGATGTTGAACCAGGGGTGGTTGTACAAGGGCTTGTTGTCGTATTCCAAGTGATAGAAGCCCACTTGGAATTCATCGGCCGTGCCGATCCCCCAGTTGTACGTCGGCGCGATGCCCTTTTTGTCCACGCTGGCACCCCAGTTGTCGGCCTCGTGGATGAGGGTGTTGATGCGCAGCGCCGCGTTGGGCCCGGTCATCGCATTGAAGTCACCGGTCAGGCGGTAATAGTCACCCGAGCCCACCGAGACGTTGACCTCGTGGCGGTTCATCAGGAAGGGCCGCTTGCTCACCTGGTTGACCACCCCGCCGGTGGAGCCATGACCAAAGAGCATCGAGGCCGAACCCTTGAGCACTTCGATGCGCTCCAGATTGAAGGTGTCGCGCTCTTGCAGGCCGGGGTCGCGGCGGCCGTCGATGTAGACATCGCCGGCTTGCAGCAGCGAGAAACCGCGCAGACGAATGTCCTCCTCGCCGGTTTCCCCGGCCTGGAAGGTCACGCCGGCCGTGCTGCGCAGCACCTCGCGGAAGTCGTCCAGATTGCGCTCGTCCATCAGCCGCTCGGTGATCACCGTGACCGACTGCGGAATGTCGCGCAGCGCCTGATCACCCTTGCCGATGCCCGTGCGGTTGACGCGCAGGCTCTCCTTGGGGTTTTGTTCAGCGGTGGCTTGCACCTTGACTTCGGGCAGCGCCGAAGACTGCGTGGTGGCAGAGGGTGTGGACGTTTGTGCCCACGCACCGCCCACGGCCAGACTGGCCATCAAGGCAGCGGCCGGCCCCATCCGGGCCGGGGCCACCGCCCCCGAAACATGCGAACGAACCGAACGGCGCAAACGCGCCTTGGCGCGAGCTGAGCGTGCCATGAAAGCTTCTCTCCAACTGAGGGTGGCAAGACAGGCTCGAAAGTCGTCTTGGCTGGCGAGAGGCTCCCCGACGACGGGGGCTCATGGCTGGCGGATACACCTTCGAACAAAAACCATCACAAATGATAACAATTCTCGTTCGTGTTGTATGCGCAGGGGCGCGTGCCGCGTGCGATCAACGCGCCCGGGCACGCGCAGGGTTCATTCCCCGGGGCGGCGTGCCGGCAGCTTCGGCGCAGTGCGCACGCTCAGGATCATCGTGATCGCCAGGATGGCCGCCACCACGCCCAGCGAGGCGAAAACCGGGATCTTCACCACGTCGATCAGCAGCATCTTGGTGCCGATGAAGGCCAGGATCACCGCCAAGCCGTAGCTGAGCAGGTGGAACTTGGTGGCCATGGCCGCCAGCAGGAAATACATCGCCCGCAGGCCCAGGATGGCGAAGATGTTCGACGTGAGCACGATGAAGGGGTCGGTGGTGATCGCAAAGATCGCCGGGATGGAATCCACTGCGAAGATCACGTCGATCACACCCACCAGGGCCACCACCAGCAGCAAAGGCGTAGCGATGCGCTTGCCGTTTTCGATCGTGAAGAATTTTTCACCGTCGAACGATTTCGACACAGGCATGAGCCGGCGCAACAGCTTGAGCGCTGGGTTGTCCTCCAGGTTCGGCTCCTGGCCCGAGGCCCACCACATCTTGATGCCGGTGATGAGCAAGAAGGCGCCGAACACATAGAGCAGCCAGTGGAACTGCGCCACCAGCCAACTGCCCAGGAGGATCATCACCGTGCGCAGCACGATGGCGCCGATGATGCCGATCATCAACACCCGCTTCTGATAGGCCGGCGGCACCGCGAAGTAGGTGAAGATCATCAGGAAGACGAAGATGTTGTCGACCGCCAGCGACTTCTCGATGAGGTAGCCCGTGAGGAACTCGGTGGCCTTGACGTTGGCCACGGCCGTGCCGTGGTCCTGGGCCACGGCCCACCAGAACAGGCCGTTGAAGGCAAAGCTCAACGCGACCCAGACGATCGACCAGTTCAAGGCCTCCTTCACCGACACCGCATGCGCCCCCTGCTTGCGCAGGACGACGAAGTCGATGAACAGGGCCACGAGGACGGAAACGACAAAGAAGACCCACAGCCAATCGGGCGCAATGGTGTTCATGAACACTCCACAAAAGCTTGATTGCGCCGAAAGGTCTTGCGGGGCGAAGTCGCAGCCCTGGCGGGCCGGCTTCCTGCGGGACCCGGGCACATCCTGGCGGATGCGTCCGTACTGACGGGCCGTCGCCACGGTGGGGAACCGTGTGCTACTCCCCTTTCGACAGTCGGGATTGTCGCGGCCCCCACCATAACCCGGCAAGCGATGGGGCTTTATGCCGATGGACAGCCCAGCGGATCAGACTTGACCATCCGACGACAGTCCCCCCCAATGACAAGGAACCCCATGCGCACGACGGTCTTTCTCGTGGACGATGCCTCTCACACCCGGGAGCGCTTGTTGCCCCTGCTGGAGGGCCGGCCGGCTGCGCTGCAGACCGACACCGACGAGATCGTCCTGGTCGGCTGCGCGCCACGCATGACCCACCGGGTGTCCAAGTGGGTCTCGCACGGAGCTCGCGAGCATTGGCGCACCAAGTGGGCCCACAGACTGTTCGATGAGCTGGAGCCCTGGCTGGCGGCCCACGGCCTGCGGGTGCGCTGCGTGCTGGCCCGCGGACCGCTCGATGAGCTGCTGGGCACGCTGCGGCCCGATCAAGTCGTGGACCTGCGACGCCCCAAGGCGAGCGCTCCGATCGAGCCGCCCCGCGAACGCGCGCGGCCGGCCTGGCGCACGACCCTGCTGCTCTTCGGACTGGGGGCCCTGGTCGCGTTGTCGGAAGCCTGAGCGACCCGCCCAGGCCGCGATCGTGCGGGAGCCGGGCGCCGTCGCGCTGGCCTGCGCTATGCTGGACGCATGATGCTCATCCTCCTGCGCTGGGGCCTGCTGGCCGCCGCCCTGCTCTTCGTCGCCTATGTCTACCCGGCCGTGCAGGTGGCCAGCTTCAGCGCCGCGCTGGTCGCGGCCCTGGTGCTGGGCCTGCTCAATGCCGTCGTGCGCCCCGTGCTGGTGGTGCTCACGCTGCCGGTCACGGTCGTCACGCTGGGCCTGTTCCTCTTCGTCATCAACGCGCTGCTGTTCTACTTCGCGGGCTACCTGCTGGCCGGGCTCACGGTGCCCAGCTTCACGGCCGCGCTGATCGGCTCGCTGATCTACAGTGCGCTGGGCCTGCTGATCGACGCGGCCCTGCAGCAGCTCTTCGGCCGCAGCCGCTGAGGTCCGCAGCGCCTGGCCCCGGCCGGCTCGCGGGGGTGGTCAGGACGCGCGCGGGCGCACCCAGCGATGCAGCGTGGCGTGCAGGTCGTCCAGGTCGATGGGCTTGGGCACGAAGTCGTTCATGCCGGCCTCGCGCGCACGGCGCTGCTCGCTCACCATGGCGGCCGCGGTGAGCGCGATGATGGGCAGCGCCTCGGGCCCGTGGCGGCGCCGGATCCGTGCGGTGACGTCATAGCCGCTCATGTCGGGCATGTGCACGTCCATCAGCACGGCATCGAAGCGGCCCTGGTCGCGCTCCACCGCCTCCAGGGCCTGCTGCCCGTCACACGCCTGCACGACCTCGATGCCCCAGCGCTCGAGCATGCTGACCGCGATCATCATGTTCACCGGGTTGTCCTCCACCACCAGCACACGCGCGCCCTGCAGTGCCTGCGCATCCGGACCGCCCAGGGCCTGAGGGAGGGTGTGCGGCTGCACCTCGCGCAGGGGCAGTTCGGCCCAGAACACGCTGCCCTGGCCCGGCTGGCTGCGCACCCCCACCTCGCCGCCCATCAGGCGCGCCAGTTGGCGGCAGATCGACAGGCCCAGCCCGGTGCCGCCATAGCGGCGCGTGATGGAGTCGTCCGCCTGGATGAAGGGCTCGAAGAGGCGGTCGTGCAAGGCCGGATCGATCCCCGGGCCGGTATCCTCCACCTCGAAGCGCCAGCCCCCCCGGCGGCCACGGTCCACGCGCAGCGTGATGCGGCCGCGCTCGGTGAACTTCAGCGCATTGTTCAGGAAGTTGCCCAGAATCTGGCGCAGGCGCACCGGGTCGGCGCACACCCGCGTCGGCAGGTCGTCCGGCCGCTCGAGCTCGAAGTCCAGCGACTGGGCGCGTGCGAGCTCGCCATAGGTGTCGTGCAGGGCCTGCAGCAGCTCGGGCAGGTCGAACTCGATGGACTCGAGCTTGAGCCGGCCCGCCTCGATCTTGGACAGATCCAGGATGTCCGAGATCACGGCCGACAGTGAGCGGGCGCTTTCCACCAGGCGCTGCAGGTAGTCCTTGCGCCGGTCGGGCTCGACCTCGGGCAGGGCCGCGAGCTGGGCCAGCCCCAGCACACCATGCAACGGCGTGCGGATCTCGTGGCTCATGTTCGCCAGGAAGGCGCTCTTGGCCCGGCTGGCCGCCTCCGCCCGCTCCTTGGCGGCGGCGAGCTGGGCGGCCGCCTCGCGCTCGGTGGTGACGTCCTCGACGATCCAGATCGTGTCACGCCCGTCATGCGCCGGCGTCATTGACGGCACGTCCCTCAGCACGGTGGCCCGCGAGCGGGCCCAGAAGGGGCTGCCGTCGCGCCGCCACATCTGCCACTCGAAGTCCAGCGGCTGCCCCGAGGCGATGGCTCGCTGCGCCGTCGCCCGCACGCGCGCGAAGGCTTCGTCGCTGGGCCAGATGTCGCGCACCGACCGGCCGGCCAGGCTGCCGGCGGGCCAGCCCAGCATGCGCTCGAAGCGCTCGTTGACCTGGCGCATCCGGCCCCGGCGCACCAGCACGATGCCTACCGAGGCGTTGTCGAAGATGGCGCGGTACTCGGCCAGGACACGCTGGTGCTCGCTCATGTCACGCGACATCACGAGCAGGTAGCGCCGGCCACCCACCTCGAAGAAGGTGCCGGCGATCCGCATGGGCATCTCGCGTCCGTCCTTGGTGCGGTAGCGCATCGGGAAGTTGACGATGCGACCCTCGCGCTCGATCACACCGAGAAAGCGCTCCCGCTCGGCCTGGCTGGGCAGCATGCCCAGCTCGAGCACGGTGCGGCCGACGGCCTCCTCCGGGGCATAGCCAATGACGTCGGTGAAGCGGCGATTGACCCGGACATACCGCCCGGTCTCGGGCTCGGTGACCGTGATGATGTCGGGACAGGCCTCGAACAGGCCCGTCAGCAGGGCCTCCGAGCGACGCAGCGCCGCCTGGGCCTCACGGTGTTCGGTCACGTCGAGGAACATCGATTCGGTGACCGGTCCATCGGGCAGCTCCACCCGGGTGGACGTGGCCTCGACGATCACCTGACGCCCGTCGGGCCGCACGATCACCAGGTCCGCCAGCGGCAGGCTCTCGTCCGGCGCCAACGCGGCCAGCGCCTGCAGCCGTGCGCGTGCACGCTCACGCGAGTCCTCGTCGAAAAAGGACAGCAGGTCACGGCCGATCAGGTCCTCGGGCCGGGCCAGGCCCATGATGCGGGCCGCGGCCTCGTTGCAGACGACGATCTGCCACGCACGGTGAATGACCAGGGCCGAGGGCGAGCGCGAGAACAGGCGCCGATAGCGACGCTCCTGCGTGCGGGCTTCGCGCAGCAGCATGCGCATGTGCCAGGCCAGCACTGCCGCCAGCCCGAGCACCCCGGCCCCCCCGGCCCAGCGGGTCCAGGCGCCCAGGCCTGCGAAGGCTCCGCCGAAGGCCAGGATGGCGAGCGCCCCCGCCGCAGCCAGGAGGACATAGGCGGGTGCGGGCCAGCGCGGGGCGGCGCTGACCAAGGGCGCGAGCACTCGGTGCTCCTGGACAGGGATCACGCGGCTGTCATAGGGCGGTTGGGAAAGGCGCCCCGGATTCTAGGAGCCACCCTGGGACGGCAGGTCTACGCGCTCACCCTAGGAAAGACCTGGCCGACACCACGCAAACGGCGCGAACGTGCACTATTGCCGATCGCCGCGCCGGCGGACCGACCCGGGGATCGCCCCGATGCAGACCGCCGGCGGCTGCGTCCACACTGCGGGAGACTTTCGATCGACGACGGAGACCTCATGAAACGCTTCACCCGCCGCGGCCTGTGCCTGGCCGCCCTCGCCCTGGCCTTCGCGCCGGCCCTGCAGGCGCAGTCGGCCTGGCCCACCAAGCCCGTGCGCATCGTCGTGCCCTTTGCCCCGGGCGGCACCACCGACATCCTGGCCCGTGCGCTGGCCCCCGAGCTCAGCCGGGCCTTCGGACAACAGTTCGTGGTGGACAACAAACCCGGCGCCGGCGGCAACGTGGGCGCGGCCGAGGTCGCGCGCGCCGCGCCCGACGGCTACACCCTCCTGATGGGCACGGTGGGCACCCATGGCATCAACGTCTCGCTGTACGGCAAGCTGCCCTACGACCCGCAGAAGGACTTCGCGCCCGTGACCCTGGTGGCCGGCGTGCCCAATGTGCTGGTGATGAACCCGGCCAAGGCGGCCGAGTACAAGATCGAGACCGTCCCGGACCTGATCCGCTATGCCAAAGCCCACCCCGGCAAGCTCAACATGGCCTCCAGCGGCAACGGCACGTCCATCCATTTGGCGGGCGAGTTGTTCAAGACCATGACCGGCACCTACATGGTCCACTTTCCCTATCGCGGCTCGGCGCCGGCCGTGACCGACCTGATCGGCGGCCAGATGGACCTGATGTTCGACAACCTGCCCTCGTCGATGCCGCACATCAAGGCCGGCAAGCTCAAGGCCCTGGCGGTGACCAGCGCCTCGCGCTCGGAGGCCCTGCCGGACGTGCCGACGATTGCCGAGGCCGGCCCGCTCAAGGGCTATGAAGCCAGCTCGTGGTTCGGCCTGCTGGCCCCGGCAGGCACGAGCGCCGACATCGTCAACCGCTTGCAGCAGGAAACCGCCAAGGCCCTGGCCAATCCGGCGATCAAGGAGCGGCTGCAGTCCCAAGGCGCCATTCCGAGCGGCAACACCCCGGCGGAATTCGCCCGCCTGATCGACAGCGAGATCAAGAAATGGGCGGCCGTCGTGAAGGCCTCGGGGGCGAAGGTGGACTGAAAGGCCTCGGATCTCGCCCCCCGGGGCTGCGGGCGGCCACGCGCGGGCCTCAGCCCCGGGCCAGGCGTCGCTCGACGAAATCGAGCCGGTCCTGGCCCCAGAACAGCTCGCCGTCGATGACGTAGCTGGGCGCACCGAACACCCCGGCGTCGATGGCTTGCTGGGTGTTGGCCTCATAGCGCTCGTGCACCGTTTGGCTGTGGGCGTCTTCGATGCGCGAGGACGGCAATTCGCTTTCGCGCAGCAGCGCTGCGAGCACCGCCTCATCGGCGATGTTGCGCTGCTCGGCCCACACAGCCCGCGTGACCGCCGTGACCAGGCGCATCGCCGCCTCGGTGCCGTCCTTGAGGTCCACCGCGACGATGAGTTTGGCCGCGTCGTCACCGGCGACCGGAAAGTAGGCCGGCTCCGGGTGGATGGGAATGTTCAGGTACTCGCCGAAACGCTTGAGCTCCAACAGCCGGTAGGCTTGGCGCTGGGGCGCGCGCTGCTTGAGCGGCAGCCCGCCCGAGACCGGGAAGACCTTGCCGCCCAGATCCATGGGCAGCACGCGGATCGTCGCGCGATGGCGCCGGGCGATGTCCCAGAAACGCAAATGGCCCAGGTAGACATAGGGCGACTGCGGGGCGAGGTAGTAATCGACGGTCAAAGTCATGGGGGCGCTCCTGGCAGTGCTTGCGCACTGTACGGCGAGCCTCACCGCGGCGCAGCCGGGCCGCCGCGATCCCCCCTGGTGCACTCAGGATCCGCCAGACACGGCCACCGACGGCTCCTCGACGATGGCCTGCTGCAGCTGCGGCGGCAGTCGTTCGCGCAAAGCTTGCAAACGCGCGCTGCGCTCTTCGGGGCTGAGGGAGGCATCCTGGGCCACGAAGGCCGCCTCCATCACCACGCGACCATGCTCCATGCCCTCACCGAACAGGGCTTGCGCCGTCTCGGCACCGAAATGCTGCCGCTGCAAGGCTTGCATGCGATCGAAAAACTGCTGCGCATCTTGTGCGTTGGCGGGTATGCCCCATTGCTGCAATTGCGCACGCGCTTGGCCCAGGTAGTCCCGATAGGTCTGGATCAGGCCCAGCGCGCGCTGGGCATCGGCGGCCGGCAAACCGTCACGCAGCGTCCAGGACAAGCGCTCCAAGTCCTGGGCGTCCCAGTGTTCGGGCATGTGCGACAGCACCGTCTCCAAGGCGTCGAGGGTGCGCTCGTCGATCGTCAAGCCCCCCGCGTAGCCGATGTCGAACAAACGCGCGACATCGACCGTCAAGCCCATCAGATCGATGGGCTCGCGCAAGCCGGGGCTGGCATCCGCCGCGGCGGAAGCCTGCGGCATGGCCCCTTCGGAGACGGCTCGCGCCTGCGGCGCAACCCCGGCCCGGGGCTCGTCGGGAGCCGCCTGCCAAAGCTGCCAGGCCGCCACCAGGCCCACGGCCACGACGGCGGCCGCAAGCCAGGCAAGAGTGCGTCGGGAGATCAGCATGCGCGCATCTTGCACCGCCGCCAACCCTTTGGATCTAGGGAATGCACGGGCAGCAGATGACACCCGGGAGACAGGGGCATTCCCCGGTCTCGGGAAAACCCGTGGGAGACGCACGCCCGCGCGTGCAATGATGAAAGTGCACGGCCGTGCATTTTAATATGTTTCAATCAGAAACAGGCTGTTCCAGCCAGGGCCGCGCATTCATCATCATGCATGACGTTCGGAGACATCTTCATGAAATCTTGGACTCTTTCGACGATGGCCGCAGCGATTGCGGCTGGTGCGGCCTTGTTGGCGCCCGCCGCTGCTCAAGCCCAATATCAAAAAGGCCCCGACCCCACGGCCTCGGCTCTGGAGCGCAACGGCCCGTTTGCCATTCGCAGCACCTCGGTGTCGCGCTATGCGGTCAGTGGTTTTGGCGGCGGGCGCCTGTACTACCCCACGGCCAGCGGCACCTACGGCGCGATCGCGGTGTCGCCGGGCTTCACTGGCACGTCCTCGACGATGACCTTCTGGGGCGAACGCCTGGCCTCGCACGGCTTCGTCGTGCTCGTCATCGACACCATCACCTTGTACGACCAACCCGACAGCCGGGCCCGTCAGCTCCAGGCCGCGTTGGATTATCTGGCCACACAAAACGGCCGCAGCTCCAGCCCGATCTATCGCAAGGTGGACACCAGCCGCCGCGCGGTGGCCGGTCATTCCATGGGCGGTGGCGGCTCGCTGCTGGCCGCGCGTGACAACCCCAGCTACAAGGCCGCCATCCCGATGGCGCCGTGGAACACCTCGTCCACGGCCTTCCGCACCGTGAGCGTGCCCACGATGATCTTCGGCTGCCAAGACGACAGCATCGCGCCGGTGTCCAGCCATGCCATCCCGTTCTACAACGCCATCCCGAGCAGCACGCGCAAGAACTACGTCGAGATCCGCAACGACGACCACTTCTGCGTGATGAACGGTGGCGGCCATGACGCCACGCTGGGCAAGCTGGGCATCTCGTGGATGAAGCGCTTCGTCGACAACGACACGCGCTACAGCCCCTTCGTGTGCGGGGCCGAGTACAACCGCGTGATCACGAGCTACGAGGTCTCGCGCTCGTACAACAACTGCCCGTACTGAACGCTGAACGCGGCCCCGGCTCAGCTCAGCAACGGTCGCAGGTAGCGGCCGGTATGGCTCGCAGGGTGGCGGGCGATGTCCTCGGGCGTGCCGGCGGCCACCACGGTGCCACCGCCGGCCCCGCCTTCGGGGCCCATGTCGATGACCCAGTCGGCGGTCTTGATGACGTCCAGGTTGTGCTCGATCACCACGATCGTGTTGCCGTGGTCGCGCAACTGGTGCAGCACGCGCAGCAGCAGCCCGATGTCGTGGAAATGCAGCCCGGTGGTGGGTTCGTCCAGGATGTACAGCGTGCGACCGGTGTCGCGCTTGGACAGCTCCAGCGCCAGCTTCACGCGCTGCGCCTCGCCGCCCGACAACGTGGTGGCGCTTTGTCCCAGGCGGATGTAGCCCAGGCCCACGTCGAGCAGTGTCTTGAGCTTGCGCGCGATCGCCGGCACGGCGTCGAAAAAGGCGTAGGCGTCTTCCACCGTGAGGTCCAGCACCTCGGTGATGTTCTTGCCCTTGTAGAGCACCTCCAGCGTCTCGCGGTTGTAGCGCCGGCCGTGGCAGACGTCGCAGGGCACGTACACATCGGGCAGGAAGTGCATTTCCACCTTGATCACGCCGTCGCCCTGGCAGGCCTCGCAGCGCCCGCCGGCCACGTTGAACGAAAAGCGCCCCGGGCCATAGCCGCGTTCACGCGCCATCGGCACCTCGGCGAACAGCTCGCGGATGGGGGTGAAGAGCCCCGTGTAGGTCGCGGGGTTCGATCGCGGGGTGCGGCCGATGGGCGATTGGTCGACGTTGATGACCTTGTCGAAGACGTCCAGCCCCTCGATCTCGTCGTGCGGTGCCGGCTCCAGGTGGCTCTGGTAGAGCTTGCGCGCCACCGCGGCGTACAGGGTATCGTTGACCAGCGTGGACTTGCCCGAGCCGGACACGCCGGTCACGCAGGTGAACAGACCCACCGGGATCTCGACCGTGACGCCGCGCAGATTGTTGCCGCGTGCATTGACGATGCGCAGCACTTGCGGGTCGGTGCTGTCGGCCAGCCGCCGGCGGCGCGCCGGCACCGGGATCTTCAGCTTGCGCGCCAGGTACTGGCCGGTGAGCGACTCCTCATGGGCCGCCACCTCGGCCGGCGTGCCCTGGGCGATGACGCGCCCACCGTGCACGCCAGCCCCCGGCCCCATGTCCACCACGTGGTCGGCCGCCAGGATCATGTCCTCGTCGTGCTCGACCACCAGCACCGAATTGCCGAGGTCGCGCAGGTGCTTGAGCGTGCCGATCAGGCGGTCGTTGTCGCGCTGGTGCAACCCGATGCTGGGCTCGTCGAGCACGTACATCACCCCCGTCAGGCCCGAGCCGATCTGGCTGGCCAGGCGGATGCGCTGGGCCTCGCCACCGCTGAGGGTGTCGGCACTGCGGTCCAGGCTGAGGTAGTCGAGGCCCACGTTGTTGAGAAAGCTCAGGCGCGAGCGGATCTCGCGGATCACCTTGTCGGCGATCTCGGCCTTGGCGCCCTTGAGCTGCAGCGTCTCGAAGGTGCGCAGCGCCTGCGCCAGCGTGGCACGCGAGATCTCGTAGATCGGCGTGCCCCTGCCGCTGGCGGCATCGACCAGGCGCACGTGGCGGGCCTCGCGGCGCAATCGCGTGCCGTGGCAGTCGGGGCAGGGCTTGTTGCTCTGGTAGCGGGCCAGTTCCTCGCGCACGGCCACCGAATCGGTCTCGCGCCAGCGGCGCTCGAAGTTGGGCAGGATGCCCTCGAAGGGATGCGAGCGCCTCACGCTGCGCTTGCGCCCAGCGCTGCCTTCGGCCTCGTAGACGAACTCGATGGCTTCCTCGCCCGAGCCGTACAGGATCACCCGGCGGGCCGGCTCGGGCAGGTCCTCGAAGGGCGTGTCGAGGTCGAAACCGTAGTGCCGTGCCACACTTTCGAGCATCGAGAAGGTGTAGGCGTTGCGGCGGTCCCAGCCCTTGATCGCGCCGCTGGCCAGGCTCAAAGAGGGGAAGGCCACCACGCGCTGCGGATCGAAAGCCGTGACCTCGCCCAGGCCGTCGCACGTGGGGCAGGCGCCCACCGGTGAGTTGAACGAGAACAGCCGCGGCTCCAGCTCGGCCAGCGAATAGCTGCACACCGGGCAGGCAAACTTGCTGGAGAAGAGGTGCTCGGTGAGCGAGTCCATCTCCAGCGCGATGGCGCGCCCGTCGGCGATGCGCAGTGCAGCCTCGAAGCTCTCGGCCAGGCGTTGCTGCAGCCCCGGCTTGATCCTGAGGCGATCGACGACCACGTCGATGTCGTGCTTCTCGGTCTTCTTCAGCTTGGGCAGTTCAGCGGCCTCATAGACGACACCGGCCTGTCCGCCCGAGCCGATGCGAAAGCGCACGAAGCCCTGGGCCTGCATGTCCTGGAAGAGCTCGACGAACTCGCCCTTGCGGTCACGCACCACGGGCGCGAGGATCATCACCCGCGTATCCTCGGGCAGGGCCAGCACGGCATCGACCATCTGGCTCACGCTCTGCGCTTCCAGCGGCAGGTCGTGGTCGGGGCAGTAGGGGGTGCCCGCACGGGCATAGAGCAGACGCAGGTAGTCGTGGATCTCGGTGACCGTGCCCACGGTGGAGCGCGGGTTGTGGCTGGTGGCCTTCTGCTCGATGCTGATCGCCGGGCTCAGGCCCTCGATCACGTCCACGTCGGGCTTGTCCATGAGCTGCAGGAACTGCCGCGCATAGGCCGAGAGGCTTTCCACGTAGCGGCGCTGCCCTTCGGCGTACAGCGTGTCGAAGGCCAGCGAGGACTTGCCCGAGCCCGACAGCCCGGTGATCACCACCAGTTGCTGGCGCGGCAGGTCCAGGTCGATGTTCTTGAGGTTGTGGGTGCGGGCGCCGCGCACGCGGATCAGGGGGGCATCGGCCGACAGGATGGGAGCGACGGGCGGGCGCTGGGACATGGGACGCGGCAGGAACGCTAAACCGGCCATCATAGTGCGCCACGCCGACGGGCGTTGACCGCAAGGGCCGGGACAAGCCCCGGCGCAAACGCTAGGATGCGCTCATGACACCCCCAATCCCCCTGTCCGCACGGTGCCGACGCCAGCTGCCGGCGGCCCTGGCCCTGGCGGCCCTGACCGGCTGCGGAGGCGGCGTGTTCGTCGAGTGGGGTCAGGGCTGGATTGGCTGGGACGGGGGCTGGGACCGCCACCCCCCGAGCGTGTCGCTCGTCGTCTCGCCCGCAAGCGCGAGCGCCGGTGCCACCGTCTTGCTCTCGGCCGCGGCCAGCGACGACAGCGGCATCGACGAAGTCCTCTTCTTCCGGCGCAGCGGCGAGACCGCCGTGCTGCTGGGCAGCGTCGGACGCAGCCCCTACACCTGGACCACCACGGTGCCGTCGGACGCCAGCGGCTCGGTGGGCTACTTCGCGCGCGCGGTGGACGTGGCCGACCGCCGCACCGACAGCGCCACGGTCACGGTCACGGTGTTGCCCTGAGCGGCTGGGCCTCGAGCAGCTTGACCAGGGCCCACAAGGCACGGTTGACCGGGGTGGCCACCCCGTGCACCGCCGCTCGGCGCACGACCAGGCCGTTGAGGTGATCGATCTCGCTGGGCTTGCCGCGCGCCAGGTCCTGGGCGGTGGACGAATACTGCG
Organism: Caldimonas sp.; assembly: GCF_046289365.1. NCBI lineage: Bacteria > Pseudomonadati > Pseudomonadota > Betaproteobacteria > Burkholderiales > Sphaerotilaceae > Caldimonas > Caldimonas sp. The sequence continues at coordinate 38,257 of NZ_JBKBVU010000011.1, forward strand.
CCGGCATCGTGCCGGCCAGGCGACGCACCGCCTCGTGGGCATCGCCGGGCAGCGTCACGCCTTCGGCGCGCGCCACGGCCAGGCATTCGTCCACCACATCGCGCATCACCTCGGCGACGCCCTCGCCCTGCACCAGGCGGCCATAGGGCAGGCGGGCGATGGCCGACAAGGCGTTGTAGGCGCAGTTGAGCACGAGCTTGGCCCACAAAGCC
>NZ_JBKBVU010000012.1:0-38429 GCF_046289365.1 Caldimonas sp.
TGTCGCCGATGATGACGCCGGTGTTGGGGTCGCCCTCGGCGGTGTAGGCATAGGCATGCTCGGACAGCCGGGTGAAGCTGACCTGCTTCTCCTCGAGATCGGCCTGGCTGGCAAAGGCTTTGGTCGTCATGGAGGGGTTCCTCGGACACGATGAAGGCGCTGCTCAGGTGCCCAGCAGCCGGCTGGGCAGCCACAGCACCAGTGGCGGGAAGGCGATGGCCAGCAGCAGGCCGAGCAACTGGATCACCACGAAGGGCACGATGCCACGATAGACCATGCGCGTCGTGACTTCGGGCGGTGCGATGCCGCGGATGTAGAACAGCGCATAGCCGAACGGCGGCGTGAGGAAGGAGGTCTGCAGGTTCAGCGCGAACAGGATCGCGAACCACAGCAGCACGTGTTCCTGTGACAAGCCGAAGTCCAGGCTGGCGATGATGGGGGCGATGATCGGGATCACGATGAAGGTGATCTCCACCCAGTCCAGGAACATGCCCAGCACGAAGATGAAGAGCATGATCACGAACATCACCCAGTAGGGATTGACGTCGCCGGTGCTCACGCCCAGGGCGTCGGCGATCATGGTGTCTCCGCCCAGCTTGCGGAAGATGACGCTGAACACCGTGGCGCCGACCATCACGAACATGATCATCGCCGTGGTCTTGGTGGTCTCGTGCAGTACGGCGACGAACTGCGCCCAACTCAGTTGGCGCCCGGCCAGGGCTAGCACGAAGGCGCCCAGAGCTCCCAGCGCGGCGGCCTCGGTGGGCGTGGCCACGCCGGCGATGATGGACCCAAGTACTGTGAGAATCAGCACCAGTGGCGCGAGCAGGTCCCGGGCCAGCGACCACAGCGCGGGGCCCAGCGGCAGGCGTTCGCGCTCGGGCAGGGGCGGCATGAGCCGGGGCCTGAAGACCGCGATCAGGCACAGGTAGACGATGTACAGGCCGCCCAGCATCAGACCAGGGATCAGGGCGCCGGCGAACAGGTCGCCCACGGAGATGCGCATCGTGTCGCCGAGCACGACGAGCATGATGCTCGGAGGGATGAGGATGCCCAGTGTGCCCGTGGCGGCAATCACGCCGGTGGCCAGAGGGGGGTCGTAGCGGTTCTTCAGCATGGCCGGCAGCGCCAGTACACCCATCAGCACCACCGAGGCGCCGATGATGCCGGTGGAGGCGGCCATCACGATGCCGATGATGGCCACGGCAAACGCGTAGCCGCCGGGCAGCGAACCGAGGATGCCGGCCAGTGATCGCAGCAGCCGCTGGGCGATGCCGGACTTTTCGAGCATCAGGCCCATGAAGACGAAGAGCGGCACGGCAATCAACAGCCAGTTGCTCAGGATGCCGGAGAAGGTGCGCGACACGCCGGTGGACAGGAACAGCACGGGCACGTCGGCCGCGAAGGCCACCAGCACGCCGATGCCGGCCAGCACCAGGGCGACGGGATAGCCCGAGAAGATGCCCAGCAGCAAGGCGCCGCACATCAGCAAAGGCCAGAAGTAGGTCATGGGCTTACGGTCGTGGGTCCGGGGGTGGAGCGGCCCGTGGCCAGCTCGATGGACAGGCGCAGGGCGCGCGCCAGGCCGAACAGGCCAAGCAGGCCGAAGCCCAGCGGCATGACCGCCTTGATGATCCAGCGGTCGCCCAGCCCTCCGTAGGAGGAGCCCTCTCCGGAGGTGTAGGCGTTGAGCACGTATTGCCAAGAGAACCAGGCCATCACGCAGGCAAAGGGCAGCAGGATCACGAGATCGCACACGATCGTGATGAGCTTGCGCGTGGATGGCGTGAAGCCGCTGGCGAGGAAATCCACCGAGACATGCGCGTTGTCGTGCAGGGCGTAGACCGTCCCGAGCATCACCACGATGGCGAACAGGTGCCATTGCAGGTCGTTCAATCCGTTGAGGGTGAGCCGTTGCCCGAACACCGGCAGGCTCGTGCCCCAGTGGAGCAGCTCGTTGGCCCGCAACTGCACGAGCACCACGCTCACGCACACGCTCACCACCAGCAGGGGAAGGGTCCATGAGGCGACCCGCCCGAACCAGGCGCAGCCCCGCTCGATGGACGCGAGGAAGGATGTGATCATGCTGATCTCCAGCCGGCGGCCCAGGGGCATGTCACCCGCGGGGCCGCCGGATCAGGCTGCTCCGTAGACCTCAGTTGACGCGGGGCAGCGCCTGCAGATCGGACCAGCGGCCCACGCGCTTGACGTAGGCCGTCAGCGACTGGTAGGCCTCCTTGAAGACCGGGTCCTTCGCGGCCTCCTCCTGCATGACCTCGGTGGCTGCCTTGCGCAGGGCCTGCAGCACGGGCTCGGGGAAGCGCTGCACTTTGACGCCGGCCTGCTCGATCTTCTCGATCGCCTCGATCTGGGCGTTGATCTGGTCGAACCAGTTGTAGGTGATGTTGGCGTAGCAGGCTTCGATCATGGCGTTCTGGTGCCGGACCGGCAGCGACTTCCACACCCCCATGTTGATGATGATGCTGTCCCAGCTCGCCGGCTGATGCCAGCCGGGGAAGTAGTAGTGCTTGGCGATCTTCTGCAGACCCAGGCCGAGGTCGAGCTGCGGCGCCGAGAACTCGGCCGCCTCGATGCGGCCTCGCTCCAGCGAGACGAAGATCTCGCCGGCCGGAACGAGCTGCACGCTGGCACCGAGCTTTTCCATCGCCTTGGCGCCCAGGCCGGCGATGCGCATCTTCAGGCCCTTGAGGTCGTTGACGGTCTTGATCTCCTTGTTGAACCAGCCGCCGGCCTCGGGCACCACTAGGTGGCAGGGAATGATCTTGACGTTGTGCGGGTCGTAGGCCTTCTGGATGATCTCCAGTCCGCCACCGCGGAACATCCAGCCCAGGAAGAGCTCGGGATCGGGGCCGAAGGGCATGGAGCCCACGAGGTTGGCCACCGGGATCTTGTTGGCCCAGTAGCCGATCCAGTCGAAGCCCATCGGGATGGAACCGTTGGAGACCGCACCGAAGACTTCGAACGGGGGCACGAACTCGCCTGCACCATGGACCTTGATCCGGACCTCGTTGTTGGTCATCAGGGCCACGCGCTCGGCCCACTTGACCGGGCTCTGACCGATGGATGGTACCTGCAGCGCGAAGACGCTTTGCAGGTCGAAGTTCTTGGCCTGGGCCGATACCTCCAGAGGAGCGGCCAGGGCCGTGGCGGCCAGGGCCGCGGCCGCGGCGATGCGCTTGAGCAGAATCCTGCCCGAATCGAGGCTCTTCATTGATGTCTCCTTCTCTGGGTGGTGGTGCGAGGGGCTGCAAGGGGCCGCTTGGCGGCCGCGGGGGAAAGAACGGGCATGGTCACGAGTCCTAGACGGCCAGGAAGCCGCCGTCGACCGGCAGGGTCACCCCCGTGACGTAGGAGGCCAGGCCGGAACTGAGGAAGACGACGGGACCGACCAGTTCCTCGGGTTGGCCCAGGCGTCCCATCGGGATGCGCGACATGAAGCGTTCGAGGCGTTGCGGATCCTGCCGCGTGGGGGCCGTCATCGGCGTCTCGATCACACCGGGGGCCAGCGCGTTGACACGCACGCCATGGACCGCCAACTCCGCCGCCAGCGACTGCGTGAACATCTTGATGGCCCCCTTGGACGGGGAATAGCCCAGGCTGCCGCCCTGCCCCGCGTAGGCCGCGATGGAGGCGATGTTGACGATCGTGCCGTGAGTGGCCTTCAGGTCGGGCAGCCAGGCGTAGGTGACGTTGAAGGTGCCGTGCAGATTGACGTCGATCGTGCGGCGCCAGTTCTCCGGCGCCCGGTGCGTGTCCGTGCCCTCGCGGATGATGATTCCGGCGTTGTTGACCAGCAGATCCACGCGGCCCGCCTCGCTGCGCACCTGCCGGGCGAGCGCCTGGCATTGGTGGGGGTCGGTGACGTCCAGGGCATGCGGCCAGGCTTGGCCGGCATCCGTCCGGATCTGCTCGGCCGTGGCGCGGGCGCCGGTCGCGTCGAGGTCGGTGACAACCACGCGGGCGCCGGCGCGGGCCAAGCCCAGCGCGATCGCACGCCCATTGCCCCGTCCTGCGCCGGTGACCAGCGCAAGTCGGCCCTCCAGCAGCCGGGGGATCGGGAGACAGGGAGTCTGCATGGGTGGAGCTCCTGCGGTTGTGGCCCGCTCAGGCCGCCGCCCGGACCGCCTGAGTTCGCGTGGCGGCCTCGGCCAGTTCGCAGCCGGCGATGTAGCCGAAGGTCAGCGCCGGTCCAAGCGTGATGCCCGCGCCCGGGTAGTTGCCGCCCATGATGCTGGCGGCGTCATTGCCCACGGCGTACAGCCCGGGGATGGGGCGCCGCTGTGCATCCAGAACCCGTGTGCGAGCGTCGGTGCGCAGGCCGGCGAAGGTGCCGATGTCGCCGATGAGCAGCCGGATGGCGTAATACGGGCCGTTTTCCAGCGGCGCCACGCAGGGGTTGGGCCGGTGCTGTGCATCCCCCTGGTAGCGGTTGTAGGCCCGGCTGCCCTTGCCGAAGTCGGGGTCCTCGCCCCGGCGGGCGTGTTCGTTGAACCGATCGACCGTCGCGCGCAGCGTGGCCGGTTCCACGCCGATCGCATGGGCCAGTTCCTCCAGGGTATGACCCCGCCGCAGGTAGCCGGTGCGCAGGTGGCGTCCGATGGGCATCGGGAACGGCGGAACACAACCGAGGCCGTAGGTGCGCAAGGTCCGGTGGTCGCACAGCAGCCAGGCGAAGACTTGTGAACCGTGGCGGCAGTGCTTGACCATGTCCTGCACGAAGTCGTGGTAGGAATTGCCCTCGTTGGTGAAGCGTCGGCCCTGCGGCGTCACCGCGATGACGCCTGGCTTGGCACGGTCGATGAAATGCGGCATGACGCCGCGCGAGCCGTCGGGACGCAGGGTGACGGAGATGGGCACCCAGGCGGCGGCGTGCGGGATCGTGGTGTCCACCTCACCGCCCACGGATTCGGCCAGTCGCAATCCGTCGCCGGTGTTGCCCTCGGGAGACGGGGTGTGGTGTTCCCTGCCGGTGGGGGCATGCGGGAAGAGTGCACGCCGGCGTTCGATGTCGTGGGGGAAGCCGCCGCAGGCCAGCACGACCCCCACGCGGGTGCGCACCTCGGTGCGGCGTCCCTCGTGGTCAACGATCGCTCCGACCACGGCCCCACCCTCGCGCACGAGCTCACGCGCCGGTGAGGACAGCCACAGCGGAATGTGGCGGTCCATGGCGGCCTTGGCGAGCCGGCCGGCCAGCGCGTTGCCGTTCGTGAGCGTCATGCCGCGGCCGTGCACGAGCACGTCGAGCGCGTGGCGGGTCAGGCGCCGGCACACGTAGACGAAGGACTCCAGCGACTTGAACACGCGCATGAAGTGCCAGATCTCCTTGCCCGAGCCCAGCATCATCCCGAAGAGGGTCAGCTCGGGCAGCGGCGGGGCAAGCTGCCGGATCTGCGGCCCCAGCTCACGCCCGTCGAAGGAGCGGGTGACCATCGAGCGCCCTCCCGGCTGCCCCCCGGGGGCCTCGGCGTGGTAGTCGGGGAACACCGCGGGCATGTCGAACTGGACGCAGGTCTCGCGAGTGAAGAAGTCGATGGCTTCGGGGCCATGCCTCAGGAAGGCGTCCACCCGCTCGGGATCGAAATGGGTGGCGGCTTCGTGTTGCAGATAGGTGCGGGCCGCGCCCTCGGGCTCGCGCAGGCCCTGCTCGGTGGCCAAACGGGTGCCCGGGATCCACAGCCAGCCACCGGAGCGAGCGGTCGTGCCGCCGAAGAGCGGCTCCTTCTCGACCACCAGTACGTCCAGGCCCCGGGCGGCCGCCGTGATGGCGGCGGACATACCTGATGCACCGCTGCCGACGACCAGGACGTCGCATTCGTGCCGCGCCATGTTCATGGGATTCACCTCTGCATCGTGTTGGACGAAGTCGTGTTGGACGAAGTCTAGGCATTGATTTGATAATGGTCAACACATCTGATCCTATCGAAAATTACGCCATCGCCTTAGATACCCGATAACTCTAGGGAAAGTCCTGATGCCTATACTGCGCCGTCCTTCGCCTGAACCCGGAGCGCCCTCCATGGAAAAGCCCCGCCGTGGCATCCAATCCGTCGAGATCGGAACCCAGTTGCTGATTGCCTTGTCGCGCCAGGTGACCCCGATGGCCCTGCGCGAGGTTGCCAAAGCGGCCGGCATCACGGTGGGCAAGGCGCATCCCTACCTGGTGAGCTACCTCAAGCTGGGCTTCGTGGTGCAGGATGCGGCCGGGCGCTATGAACTGGGCCCGTTGGCGCTGCAACTGGGTCTGGCGCGGCTGCAGAGGCTCGACCCGATCAAGGAGGCCTCGCCTTTCATCGAGGCCCTGGCGGCGCAGACCCAGCAGAGCATCGGCGTGGCCGTCTGGGGCAACTTCGGGGCCACCGTCGTGCGGCTGGAAGAGCCCGTGCAGCCCATGCACGTGAACCTGCGCACCGGCACGGTCATGTCCTTGACCTACACCGCCACTGGGCGCCTGTTTGCGGCCTATCTGCCACCCAAGGTGGTCGAGCGGCTCATCGACGAGGATCTCTCGCGCCAAGGCGGAACGACCGGCCATCCCCTGCTCACGCGCGCGCAGGTCAATGCCTACCTGGCCGAGACGCGCGAACACGGCCTGTCGCGCAGCCTGGGCCAGCCCATCCCGGGCATCGATGCCTTGTCCGCTCCAGTGTTCGATGCCGACGGGCACATCGTGCTGGCGATCACCGCGATGGGGCCGCAGGCCTCGTTCGACTCCGCCTGGGACGGCCGGATCGCGGTGCCCCTCAAGCGCTGCGCCGAGCAGATCTCGGCCCGGCTGGGATTTTCCGGCGCCTGAGTCGGCCGGCGCCCGTGATGAGAACTCAGACCCCGGCACGCCGGTGGCGCCCCTGCCGGGCGCCGGCGCTCGCGCCGAGATGGGCGGCCACAACGGCCGCCGCCAGCGTGACGGCCCAGGAGTAGTAGATCCACAGCAGGAAGACCGGCAGCACGGCAAAGCTGCCGTACAGCGTGCGGTAGGTGGGCAGCGTGAGCACGTAGGCGGCGAAGGCCTGTTTGCCGGCTTCCAGTGCGGCCGCGCCGAGCAGGCCGCCCAGCAGCGCCTCGCGCCGGCGCACGGGGGCATGGGGTATCAGGTAGAACAGCAAGCTCAGCATCGCAAGGCTCAGCGCGGCCGGCCCCAGCGTCCACACCGCTTCGGCGGCCGGCGGCCAGGGGCTCAGCAGGCCTTTGGACAGGGCCCAAGCCCGTGAGCTGGCCCACAGGCTCACGCCCAACACCAGCGGCCCGGCAGCCAGCATGGGCAGATACAGTGCCAGACGCTTGAGCCACGGCCGCCCCTGGCGGACCTGCCAGATGCGGTTGAGCGTCGTCTCCACCGTGAGCATCATCGCCAGCGCGGCCACGAGCAGCAGGGCCGAGCCGCTCCAGCTCAGTGCCTGGGCGTTGTTGGCAAAGCGCCCGAGGTGTTGCAGCACCGGCTGCGCGATGTCCGGTGGCAGCAGATGCGGCAGCCACAGAGCTTCCAGTGTCTGACGCAGTGGCCGAAGGGCAGGCACTTGGGTCAGTAATGCAAAGCCCACGGCCAGCAACGGTACGAGCGACAGCAGCGTCGTGAAACTCAGGCTGCCGGCCGCCTGGGCCAGGCGGGCGTCGCGCAGGCGATCGAGGAGTCGACGAAGGCGGGAGAGCATGGCAGGCACGAGGGGCCGGTATCGGGCGCGGGGCGGATTGTCCGAGAATCGAGGCCACCTTTCCCGTGAAGATTCGACGCCGGAGGCGCCCATGACGGATTCCCTGGCCGCGCTGGCCCAGCGCCTGCAGCAGTTCGCCCAGGCGCGTGACTGGCAGCGCTTCCATTCGCCCAAGAACCTGGCCTGCGCCCTGGCCGTGGAGGCCGGCGAGCTGCTGGAGCATTTCCAGTGGCTGAGCGAGGCGCAAAGCGGCCACCTCGATACGGCCAGCAAGGCCGAGGTGGCCGACGAGATGGCCGATGTGCTGCTGTATCTGGTGCAGTTGGCCACGGTGATGGAGGTCGATGTGCTGGAGGCGGCCCGGCGCAAAATCGAACGCAACGAGCAGCGGTTTCCCGCTAGCCGATGAAGCGGCAAGCGGCTCGGAGGGGACGCGGCGCAGCGCTTCAGGCACAATGGTGTCATGGCTGCCCCACGGCGGCCATGGTGATGTCGGGAGAGCCTGCCGGGGGTGTGTTGGCCCAGGCGGCGCCGAAGGAGCAACCGCCCCGGAAACTCTCAGGCCCAAGGACCGGCATCGTCCACCGACTCTGAAGAGCTGCCGGCCGTTCGCGTCGCCGGTCAGCACCGAAGGAGCAAGCGGGAGCTCCATGCGCCCGCGAATCTCTCAGGTCCGCAACAGAGGGGGCGTCCAGGCTGCGGTTCGCGCAGCCCGGGCTCCATCCTCGACGCGCGGCTTTCCCTGAGAGGAGCTCTCATGCCTTCCATTGCAGTCATCGGCGGTGGCATCACCGGCGTCACCACCGCCTATGCCCTGGCCCGCCGCGGTCTGGCCGTCACCCTGTTCGAGCGCCATCGCTATGCCGCGATGGAGACCTCCTATGCCAACGGGGGGCAGTTGTCGGCCTCCAACGCCGAGGTGTGGAACCACGCCGCCACGGTCTGGAAGGGCCTGAAGTGGATGCTGAAGAGCGACGCGCCGCTGCTGGTGAACCCGCGGCCGAGCTGGCACAAGCTGAGCTGGTTTGCGCAGTTCATCGCCAGCATCCCGCACTACCGCCGCCACACCATCGAGACGGCGCGCCTGGCGATCGCCGCGCGCGAGCACCTGTATGCGTGGGCCGACGAAGAGGGCATTGACTTTGATCACCGGCGCGAAGGCATCTTGCACATCTACCGCGACCGCTCGGGTTTCGAACATGCCCGCCGCGTGTCTGCTCTGCTGGCCGCCGGCGGGCTGCAGCGTCGCGCCGTGACGCCCGAGGAGATCCGCGCGATCGCGCCGACGTTGGCGGGCCGCTATTTCGGCGGCTGGTACACCGACAGCGACACCACCGGGGACATCCACAAGTTCACCCACGGGCTGGCGCAGGCGGCGCAGCGCCATGGCGTGCGTTGCCTGTACGGCCAGGACGTGCGCCGGCTCAAGGCGCTGGACGACGGCGTGCGCGTGACGCTGGCCGGGCCTGGCGGCGAGCACGATCTGCGTTTCGACGCGGTGGTGGTGTGCGCCGGCGTGGCCAGCCGGGCCCTGGCCGCGCAGCTCGGCGACCGGGTCAACGTCTATCCGGTGAAGGGCTATTCGATCACCGTGAACCTGCTGGACCAGGCCAGCCAGGCCGCCGCACCCACGGTGAGCCTGCTCGACGACGAGACCAAGATCGTGACGAGCCGGCTGGGCGTGGACCGCTTCCGTGTGGCCGGCACGGCCGAGTTCAACGGTGAGAACCGCGACATCCGGGCCGACCGCATCCGTCCGCTGGTGGACTGGGTGGAGCGCTGCTTCCCGGGGGTGTCCACGCGCAGCGTGGTGCCCTGGGCGGGGCTGCGGCCGATGATGCCCGACATGATGCCCCGCGTGGGCCGCGGCCGTCATCCGCGCGTGTTCTACAACACCGGCCACGGCCACCTGGGCTGGACGCTGTCGGCGGCCACGGCCGATCTCGTCGGCACGGTGGTCGATCGCGCCTTGGGCCGGTCGGCGTCGGTCGGCGCGCGCAGCCTTGCGCCCGGCGAGGCTGTCATCCGTTTGTCGTAACGGTTTGTGACACTGGCGGTCCGCCGCGAAGGTGGTGGACCGCGAGAGAAAGGCAAAGCCGCCGAAAGGCGGTGACGCAAAGCCATCGGGCTACAGCGCTTGTGGCGCCATGCCGGCTGGGCCGCCTGGGCTAGTCCTGTGCCTTGGCCGATCGTTCTCGCGGGTGTTTGAACCTGGAGGGCAAGCATGTCGGGATGGCCTGTCGATGGCGTCCTGCGCAAAACGGCAAAAGGACGAGAGGCGCTGGCAGAGCGCGGGTTCACCGGCACGCGGGCGCAGCGCTCTTTCCTGATCCTCATCGATGGCCGCAAGCCGTTGAAGGCCTTGTCGGCGGCAGCGCAAACCTTGGGCATCGATGCTCAGCAGATCCAGGCTTTGCTCGATGCGGGCTGGGTGGAGTGGGCGTCCAGGCCCGTGATCAAGGCGGGATCAGCACCCGCGTCGGAGCACGGGGGACTTGCGTCGAGCCCGCGCGAGCAGCGCTCTTTGGCGCAGGCCAAGCTCTATGCGTTGGAGTTGGCCACGCTGATGGTGCGTCCGCAGGAGCAGGCCGTGCGCGAGGCGGCCCGCGCGGTGTTCGACGAGGCGTCAATGAAGGCCTGGCTGCAAGACATCGCGCAGCGCATTGCCGAGCACGCTGGCGCCGAGCGCGCCGCGCATTTTCTGGACAAGGTCCATGCGGTGTGGCCCCAAGGCCTGGCCCAGGCCTTGCTGCAGCCCGCCGAGTGAAACGCCACGATGAACGCGGTGAACGATATCCACGAACTGCTGGCCGCTTCTCATGCCTTGCATGCGGCCACGCCCGACAAGCGCCTGGCCACCAAGGCGGCCGATCTGCGCACCGACAGCCCCAGCGTCTCGCCCGCTCACACCAACGATGAGCTGATGCGCTTTTTCACCCGCCACCCCGAGCAGACGAATGTGGCGGTGGTGGCCGAGGGTCGGCCGATGGGCTTGGTGAACAAGCATGTGTTCATGGAAAGCTATGCCAAGCCCTATGCGAAGGAGTTGTTCGGGCGTCAGTCCTGCGTGACCTGGATGAATCCCTCGCCCTTGGTGGTGGAAGAAGACACCACGGTGGAGGTGTTGATGAGAATGGCGGTGCACCAGGGCGAAAGTGTGCTCAAAGATGGGTTCATCACGGTGCGTCATGGCCGCTACAGCGGCACGGGCAGCGGGTTTGCGCTCATGCAGGCCATGTCCGAACTGGAGGCCGAGAAAACCCGCCAGCTCCTGGCCAGCATCGACTACGCAAGCCACATTCAGCGCGCGCATCTGCGCGACTCTGACGCGCATTTGGCGCAGGCTTTTCCCGACAGCAGTCTGTGGTGGGAGCCGCGCGACGTGGTGGGCGGTGACGGCTATTTCGTACGCCGTCTGCCGCAGGGGGCGCTGGCCGCGGTCATCGATTGCACGGGCCACGGCGTACCCGGGGCTTTCATGACGCTGGTGGTCTTGTCGTGGCTGGAGCAGCGGGTGCAGGGCTGGCCCTCGGGCGAGCCGATCGATCCGGGGCACTGGCTGTCGCAATTGAACCGACACGTGCGCCGAGTGCTGGGGCAGCAGGTGCAGCGGCGCCCGGGTGAGCTCGGCCACGATGACGGCCTGGATATCGCAATGTTGTGGCTGCCCGAAGGCCGCGATGAACTGCTGTTTGCCAGCGCTCATCTGTCTTTGCTGGTGTTGGAAGCCGATGGCAGCGTCGTGTGCGTCGATGGCGACAAGCACGGTGTGGGCTATGCCGGCACGCCCGACGAAACGGTGTGGACCACGCGCCGCATCGTCTTGCACCGGCCGCGTTTGGCGATGGTGGTCACCGATGGGGTGATCGATCAGCCTGGAGGACCCAAGGGCATCGCGCTGGGCAAACAGCGATTGGCCGCCTTTTTCGCCGCGCAACGCCACCGTTCGGCCAGCGAGGTCGGGGCGGCCTTGAGCGAACTGCTCAAAGCCTGGCAGGGTGCGCAGTGCCGCCGCGACGACGTGACGGCCTTGTGCCTGCGGCTGCCCGGGGTGCGCTCATGATGGCGGCTGTACACGAGCCGCCGCCAGACCAGGCTGCCCAGACCGGGCTGTGCGTCCACTATCAGGGACTTTTCCAGCCGCACACGGTGCAGGCCCTGGGCATGGCGGTGCGGCAGCGCCTGGTCGAGGCCTCGGTGCCGCAAGGCTTGCGCCGTCGGCTCTTTTCCGCCGTCGTGGAGATGGCACACAACGTCATGCATTACGGCTGCGATCGCAGCGGGCGACGCGGCGCTGGCGTGGGGGTGCTGACCGTGGGGTTGGACCCCGCGCCGAACCCGGGCGAGGCTGTCCGGGGGGGCTGGATCCTGTGTGCCAATCCGGTGCATCGCGAGGATGTGGAGCGCATCGGCCAGCGCATGGAGCGTTTGCGCGCAATGAGCCGCGAGGAGACCCAGGCCTGCTACCGGCGCCAGTTGCTCGATGACGAGCACGCCCGACGCGACCCACACAGCCGAGGCAGCGGCCTGGGGTTGCTGACCATCGCCCGCGACAGCCGCCAGCCGCTGGAGTATGCCTTCGTCTCGACCGGCGAGCCGGCCGACGAGCGGGTGATATTCGTCTTGCATGCCCGGCTGTGAACCTTGGCTTCATCGTTGTGGAGACTGCCCATGTCCGTCGTTCGTGTTCCAGCCACCACTGTCACGCCAGAGATCGAATTCCAGCCCGGCGCGCAGTACCTGCGCATCCGCGGCGAGTGCTATCCGGAAAACCCGCTCGTGTTCTTCGAGCCGCTGCTGGGCACGTTGCAGCGCTACTTTGCTCAGGAGCGTCCCTTGCGCTTTGCGGTGCAGGTGCAAATGAACTACGTGAACAGTGCCTCGACCAAGGCCTTTCGCCAGTTGTTCCTCATGCTCGACGCGTTGGGCCGCCGCGGAGCACAGGTCGAGGTGCAGTGGGAGCACGATGCCCAGGACGACGTGATGGCCGAGCTCGGTGTCGATCTGGCCAGCGACCTGCCCTATGTCGCTTTGAGGCTCGTGACGTGCGCCTGAGCCGCCTTCGTGTTCGAGCGATTCCATGAGCCCCGTGGCATCGGCCGATTTGGCCCTGGAAATCCGCCGCATCATCGAGCACGGCGCGGTGGTGCCGCACTTCCAGCCCATCATCGACTTGCATGGAGGAGACATCATTGGCTATGAGGGCCTGAGCCGCGGCCCGTCAGACTCCTTCTTGCATTCGCCGGTGGCCTTGTTCGAAGCGGCCGCGATGCTGGGCCGCCTGGCCGAGCTGGAATGGCGCGCCCTGGACGTGCTGCTCAAAGCCTTTGCCCGGCTGAAGCTGCCGGGCTTGCTGTTTGCGAACGTCACGCCGGCGTCCATCGTGGAGATCGGCGATTTCGACCGGCGCTTGCTGGGCCTCATCACGCAAGCAGGATTGCAGCCCTCGAAGGTGATCCTGGAGCTCACCGAAACCCATGCCGGCTCGGACCCGCGAGAGCTGATCGATGCCCTCACGGCGATCAAGCAGGCCGGCCTGGTGGTGGCCTTGGACGATCTGGGCGAAGGGTTCTCGGGGCTGAAGCGCTGGACCGAGGTGCGTCCGCAGTATGTCAAGATCGACCGTCATTTCGTCGACGGACTGTCGCAGGACCCTTTGCGCCAGCAATTCATCCGCTCGATGCTCGACATGGCGCGCCCCACCAACAGCCGGGTGGTGGCCGAAGGCGTCGAGACGGAGTCGGACCTGTTGTTGCTGCGTCAGCTCGGGGTGCATTGTGCCCAGGGCTACGTCATCGCCAAGCCCGTGGCCACCCCCCGCACCACCTTGCGGCCCGAGCTGGTACAACTGCTGCGCGGTTACGATCGCAGCGCTCTGGATGTCTCACCCCGGACCCGGCGCACGCAGGCGCGCGACCTGGCGCGCGCCTGCCAGACCGTCACGCTGGCGGCCAGCTGCGAAGAGGTGATTGCGGCCTTTCGGGACGATCCCCACCTATACGCTTTGCCGGTACTGGACGATGCGGGCCGACCGATTGGCATGCTGCGCAGCCACCAGTGCCTGGTGGCTGCCAGCCAACTGTACTTTCGCGACGTGTACGGCAAACAGTCGTGCCGGGTGCTGCTGGACGCCAATCCGCTCATCTTCGATGCCGGCAGCACCTTGCAGTCGATGGCCCAGGCTGTGGCCAATATCGACGAACGCCATCTCACCGACGGCTTCATCGTCACCGATGGTGGACAGTACGTCGGCATGGGCCGCATCAGCGACTTGCTGCGCGCCGTCAGCGACAGCCAGCTGTCGGCCGCGCGCTATGCCAACCCGCTCACGCAACTCCCCGGTAACGTGCCGCTGGACGAGCATATCGATCAGCTGCTCGACCAAGGGCAGGACTTCGTCGTGGTTCACTGGGACATCAGCTCATTCAAAGCCTTCAACGATGTCTATGGCTACCGGCTGGGCGACGACATGATCCTGATGACGGCCGAGGTCTTGCGCGCCGTGCACGATCCTGAACGCGACATGCTGGGCCATGTGGGCGGCGATGACTTCGTCAGCGTCTTCACATCCGAGGACTGGCGCACGCGCATCGACAGTGCGTTGCGTCAGTTCGATGAAGCCGTGCGGCGGCTGTACAGCGCCGAGCATTTGCAGCGCGGCGGCTACGTGAGCCTGAACCGGCAGGGGTTGCCCGTCTTTCATCCGCTGGCCACTCTGGCCGCCGGCGTCGTGCCAGTCGCTGCGGGCGCGTACGAGTCCCACCGGCAAATCGCCCGCGCTGCGGCCGACACCAAGCGCGTGGCCAAGCAAAGCAGCCGCAGCGACTACTTCGTCGAGCGCCGGCAAGCCCCGAACCAGGTGGCTCAAGCCACCGGCCCCACGGCGGTTCAGACCACGCCCCCAGAGCCCAGCAGGTCTCAGACGTTCATCACCGCCACCGAGCGCACGTTGACGTAGGCCTCCAGCGCCTCGGGGCCGCCTTCGGAGCCATAGCCTGAGTCCTTGATGCCACCGAAGGGCATCTCGGCCGAGGGCAAGGCGGGCATGTTGATCCACAGCATGCCCACTTCGACGCGGCGCGTGAGCAGGTCGGCGTTTTTCAGCGATCGTGTGAAGGCATAGGCGGCCAGGCCATAAGGCAGTCGATTGGCCTCGGCGATGGCTTCGTCCAGCGTGTTGAAGGAGCGGATCGCGGCCACCGGGCCGAAGGGCTCGTCGTTGAAGACGTGCGCATCCAGGGGCACATCAGCCAGGATCGTGGGCTGCCAGAAGTTGCCAATGTGGCCGATGCGCTCGCCGCCGGCGAGCACGGTGGCGCCCTTGCGCACGGCGTCTTGGGTGAGCTCGGCCATCGCGGCCAGGCGGCGCGGGTTGGCCAGCGGGCCCATTTGTGTGCCTTCGGCCAGGCCGTCGCCCACCTTCAGGCCTTGGGCGTGCTGCGCCAGCGCCTGGGCGAATTCCTGGCGGATGCTCTCGTGCACCAGGAAGCGCGTGGGCGAGATGCATACCTGGCCGGCGTTGCGGAATTTGGCAGCACCTGCGGTCTTTACGGCCAGCGCGATGTCGGCATCCTCGCAGACGATGACCGGGGCATGACCGCCCAGCTCCATCGTCACGCGCTTCATGTGCTGCCCGGCCAGCGCGGCGAGCTGCTTGCCCACCGGCGTGGAGCCGGTGAAGGTGATCTTGCGGATCACGGGATGGGGGATGAGGTAGTTCGAAATCTCGGCGGGGTTGCCATAGACCAGACCCAGCACGCCCGCGGGCAGGCCGGCGTCGGCAAACGCGCGGATGTACGCGGCCGGGCCGGCGGGGGTTTCCTCGGCGGCCTTGACCAGCATCGAGCAGCCCGCGGCCAGCGCGGGGCCCACCTTGCGCACGACCTGGTTGATCGGGAAGTTCCAGGGCGTGAAGGCGGCCACCGGCCCCACCGGGTCCTTGAGCACCATCTGGCGCAGCTCGGGCCGGCTGCGCGAGGGCACGATGCGACCGTACACGCGCAGGCCCTCGTCGGCGAACCATTCGGTGAGGTCGGCGGCGGCCAGGGTCTCGGCCTTGGCCTCGGCCAGGGGCTTGCCCTGCTCCTGGGTGATGAGCGGGGCGATCTCGTTGGCGCGCTCGCGGATCAGCGCGGCGGCACGGCGCATGATCTTCGCGCGCTCGGCCGGGGCCATGTCGCGCCAGGTCTCGAAGCCCTGCTGGGCGGCCTGCAAGGCGCGATCCAGGTCGGCCTGGCCCGCATGGGCCACGCGGCCGATCTCCTGGCCGGTGGCGGGGTTGAAGACGGGCAGCGTGCGGCCGTCGGCGGCGTCGCACCACTGGCCGGCGATGAAGAGCTGGGTGTGGGGGTAGGTCATGGCAGGTCTGGGACGTGAAACGCGAGGCGGGAAGGATCATGCGGATAGATGCACGGCTGACTGTAACTCCGCACGCCCTCTCGGTGGGCGCCCGGCCCAGAGCCCCTTGGCTTGATCGAGGTCAAGACACCACCCCGGGCAAGCCCTGGCCGGCCCGGTGGCTGCCCCGATTGAGCCGCCCGGGCAAGGATGCGATCATTGAAGACACCGGGCCTTTGCATGGCCGCTCGGCGGGTGGGCGGCGGGTATCGGCTCGAACGATGTACCGCCCGACCCAGCATGCCCGCCTGCTCAACACCGCCCTCGCCCGGCCGCCGCCCATGAAGCCACGCGCCGGCCTCGTGGCCGTCCTCGTGCTGCTGCTCACCCTGGCCTGCCTGGCCGTGTGGACCTGGCAGCAGGCGCGCACCCAGCAGGTGCTGCGCGCGCAACTGACGTCCCAGGCCGAAAAGCGCAGTCAGCAACTGCGCCGATGCGATGGCCGGTCAGGTCGGCGCCCTGCTCACCACGATCGACCTGGCCCTGCTGCAACTGCGCAGCGAATGGGATGGCGACGAGGCGCGTTTCGATGCGCGCGTGCGGGCGTTGCTGGCCCGCCTGCCTGCGGGGGCGGTCAGCCACTTCACGCGGGTCGACGCCGAGGGGTACACCGCCTACAACTCACTGCACCCTGGCGAGAGGGTCTACGTGGGCGACCGGCCCCACCTCCTCGCCCACCGCGAGGGACTCGACCGGTTGGTGGTGGGCGCGCCGGTGTACTAGCGCATCGGTCGGCAGTGGACGCTGGTGGTCTCGCGGCCTGTGCTGCGAGAGGGGCGCTACGCCGGCGCACTCAATGCCTCGGTGCCCACGGCCTATCTGTCGGCCAAGCTGGCGGCCCTGACCTTGGCCATGGCGCGCCAGCAGGCGCGGGTGGCGGCCAGCGAGGCCTTCCTCCGCCGGGTGTTCGAGGGTTCGCGCGTCCCCACCGTCGTGATGGACGTGGCCACCGGCCGCTTCATCGACTGCAACCCGGCCGCCTCGGCCCTCTATGGGCACGCAGGCCGCGAGCAGACGGTGGGCCTGGGCGTGGCCGATGTGTCCGCCCCCGTCCAGCCCGACGGTCGCAACAGTGTCGAGGTTGCCGCCGAGCATATCCGCCGCGCGCTGGAGCAGGGCGACACCGTCTTCGAGTGGCAGCACCGCCGCAGCGACGGACAATGCTGGGATGCCGAGGTCCATCTGATGCGGCTGGACACCGACGGCGGGCCGCTGCTGCAGTTCACGCTGCAAGACACCACCGAGCGCAAGCGGGCCCAGCACCAGGTGGCGTTGATGCAGTTCGCGATCGACCACAGCCACGATGCGGTGATGTCGCTCGATGCCCAGGGCCGGGTGCTGCATGTCAACGAGCAGGCCTGCCGCAGCCTGGGACGCACGCGCGAGGCGCTGCTGGGCTGCTCGATCGCCGATTTCGACCCGGGCTTCACGCCGCAGCGGCTGGACGAGCTGCGCCGGCGACTGCGTGCCGAGGGCTGGGCCCTGTTCGAGAGCGAGCACCGGCGCAAGGACGGCAGCCGCTTCCCGGTGGAGGTGGCGGTGAGCACGGCCCGCATGGGCGGAGCGAGCTATTCCCTGGCTTTCGTGCGCGACATCAGCGAGCGCAAGCGGGCCGAGGAGACGATGCGTCACCTCAACGACGCGCTGGAGGAGCGCGTGCGCCTGCGCACGGCCGAGCTGGAGCGGGCCAATGCCGCCAAGAGCGAGTTCCTCTCGCGCATGAGCCACGAGCTGCGCACGCCGCTCAATGCCATCCTGGGCTTCGGCCAGTTGCTCGAACTGGAGCTGCGCGACGAGCGGCAGGTGCGTCAGGTGCGCGAGATCCGCCAGGCCGGCGAGCACCTGCTGGCGCCGATCAGCGACGTGCTTGACCTCTCGCGCGTGGAGTCGGGCCGGCTCACGCTCAGCCCCGAGCCGGTGGACCTGCAGTCGGCCGTGCTGGAGGCCGTCTCGCTGCTGCGCCCGCAGGCCCGCACGCGCGGCGTGCGTCTGCCCGAGCCTTCGGTGCAGACACTCAGCGAATGCGCGGTGCAGGTACAGGCCGACCGCACCCGGCTCAAGCAGGTGCTGGTCAACCTGCTGTCCAACGCGGTGAAGTACAACCGCGCCGGCGGGCAGATCGATGTGCTGTACCTGCAGGAGACCCTCGAGGGCCGCCCCTGGGTGCGCGTGAGCGTGCGCGATACCGGCGAGGGCCTCACTGGCGAACAGCTGGCCCGGCTGTTCGTGCCCTTCGAACGGCTCGATGCCGAGGCGCGGCGCATCGAGGGCACGGGCATCGGCCTGGCGCTGAGCAAGCGCCTGGTCGAGATGATGGGTGGGCAAATTGGGGTGCACAGCACGCCCGGGGTGGGCAGCGAGTTCTGGGTGCGCCTGCCGTTCAGCACCGCGCGCGCCAGCCCCGCGGCGCCGGCCCCGCAGGAGCCCGGCCTGGGGCCTTCCCCCGCCGCCGCGCCGCGGGCCGATGTGCTGTGCATCGAGGACAACCCGGCCAACCTGCGCCTGTTGGAGGCGGCCTTTGCAATGCGGCCGCAATGGCGGCTGCTCAGCGCGATGGCGCCGGGGCCGGGGCTCGCGCTGGCGCGCAGCCACCGGCCGGCCCTGATCCTGCTGGACATCCATCTGCCCGACATGGACGGCTACGAGGTGATGCGCTGCCTGCGCGAACACGCGGCCACGGCGTCCATCCCGGTGGTGGCCGTCAGCGCCAATGCCACGCCCCAGGACCTGGAGCGCGGCAAGGCGGCAGGTTTTGCCGACTACCTCACCAAGCCGCTGGACCTGCCCCGGCTGATGGCGGTGGTCGACGGCCTGCTCGGCCGCCGCACCTGAGGCGCCGCCCCAGGGCCGGGCCGGCTTCGCACACGCCCTGCGGGAAGATCTGCTTGAGCGTGGCCACTTGGGCGGCGCGGGGCATCCAGGGGGCATGGGGCCGTCGGCCACGGCCTGCTCCACCGGCTGGAGCGCGCAGCGGTAGATGCTGCCCCGGGCGCCGGCGTAGAGCAGACGGCCGTGCGCGTCGAAGCGAGCGTGACTTTCCACCGGCGCCGGGCGGGCATTTCGTGCAGCATGCACGGCACGGCGCCGGGCGGTGCGCCACAATGTGAGCCCGCGCTTCGTTCCGGCGATGAGCACCCCTGCGATCCCCACCAAGACCGCCCTCGGCCACGAGGAGTTGCGTCACCGCGTCCACCGGCTCAGCCAGCGCCATCGCACGGTGTTGCTGCTGGTCGACGGGGTGCGGCCGCTTGCCGAGGTGCTGGGCATGGCACAGAAGGCGGGTGCCAGCACGCAGCACTTCGAGGAGCTGCTGCGCCTGGGCTTGGTAGAGCTGCCGGTCCCGCCCGCGCCGCCGCCGGCGGTGCAGGAGCCCGCCGGCGTGCTGAGGTCGGTGAGCGTGCCGGCGCTGGCCCCGGCCCCGCAGGCCGCGCCCGCTGCCGAGGCCGCCACGCCGCAACCCCAGGGGCCGCTGGCCCGGGCCCTGGCCGAGGCGGCCCAGCCCGCACCCGAGGCCCACCCGGCCCAGCCGCCGTCGGCCGCCAAGGCCCCCGCGCCGGCACGCCGCCGCACGCCGGCCCCTGCGGCCCGACCGTCGCGCCGGGGGGCTGCGCCGCCGCCGCCCCCGCTCACGCTGGACGTGCCGCTCGAACTGCCGGTGCTCACTGTGATCGAGGAGGCGCCCGGTGGTGGGCCCACGCCGTCGGAGACCGCGGTGCACGAGCAGGTGCTGGCGCTGCTGCGCACGGTGGTGCACCGCGAGCCGCCCCCCTTCACCTCGCGTGTGCCGGCGCGACTGGCACGCTGCGAGAGCCTGCGCGAGCTGGGCGACCTGGTGCTCGAGATCGAACGCTATCTGGTGCACTCGCGCCGCGAGCGCAACCTGCACGAGGTGATGCCCTTGCTGCGCGAAGCGCGCGAGCTGCTGGGCCTGGGCAACACGCGGGTGGTGGGGCCCGGGGGCGAGGAGCTGGGCTGAGGCCCGGCTTCGGGCGGCCGGGCCTCAGCCTGCATGGCGCAGCGCAAAGGCCCGCTGTGCGGCGGGACGTGCCAGGCAGCGTGCATGCTAGGCGCTCAGTCGGGGATGGTCCTCTCCCCCCAGGTCCTTCAGGCGTTGCAGCACCGCGGTCAGGTTGAGGTTGGCCACCGTGAAATCGTCGCCCAGCAAGTGGGGACGGCCGTCGGCGAAGTGCCGCTCTAGCACGGCCAGGCGTCGGCCCAATGCCTGCAGGGCCGCTGCGGCCAGGCCGGGCTGGCGCTCGGCCGGCGGCAGGAAGGCCGTATGGTAGAACCACTGCCGCGCGGGCGGCTCGGCCCCGGTGGCGGCCCTCAGCCTCCATTGCAGCACGCGGCCCTGGTCGGCCGTGTCATCGGGCCACCGCCGGCCGGGGCCGTAGGTGCGCGCCAGGTACAGGGTGATCGCGAGGGACTCGACGAGCACCAGGCCATCATCCTCTCGAGGGCCGGGACCGTGCCGTTCCGATTGAGCCTCAGGTAGTCGGGCGCCTTGGTCTCGGGCGCGGCGTGGTGCAGCTTGATGTGCCGGTAGATCAGATCGAGCTCCTCGGCGGCCCACAGCGGGCGGATGGCGCGGGAGGCGGCGATGCCGTAGATCGTCAGGGTCATGGGTGTAGGGGGTGGATACGAAGGGTCACACGGCCAGGGCCTGGCCGTCCTTGCGGGGGTCGGTGCCGCCGGCCAAGCGGCCATCGGGCAGGCGCATCACCATCTGGGCGCCGCCGAAGTCGCTGCGCCCGCCCAGTTCACCCATGCCGGCGGGGTCGGCATAGCCGGCCTGCCGCAGGGCGGCGCGCACGGCCTCGGGCAGGCCCTCCTCCGTGGCCAGTGCTGTGTCGGATTCCAGGCGCCAGCGAGGGGCGTCGATGGCCGCCTGCAGGGGCTGGCCCCAGGCCGCCGTGCGCACGAAGAGCTGCACCTGGCCCTGAGGCTGCATCGCACCGCCCACTACGCCCAGGGCGGCATGGAAGCGGCCGTCCTTCAGGGCAGCGCTCGGCACGACGGTGTGATAGGGGCGCCGCGACGGCGCGGCACCGTTGAGCTCGCCCGGGGCGGCAAAGCCAAACCCGCGGTTTTGCAGCACGAAGCCACAGCCGGGCACGGCGATACCCGAGCCGAAGCGCTTGAACACGCTGCTCATCAGGCTGATGGCCAGGCCGTCGGCGTCCACAACGACGGTGCACACGGTGTTGCCCGCCGGGTCGGCCACCGTCTTGCGGGCGTGCTGTAGGGCCTCGCGCATCGCATGCACCATCGCCACATGGCTGTCGGGGGCTTCGGGGTCCAACGGCTGGTCTTCCAGCGCCTGCAGGGCATGCAGCACGGCCACGCCATGGGTGTTGGGTGGGCATTCCAGCACGGTCAGGCCTCGGAAGCGCGCCCGCACCGGCGCGCAGAAATGCCCGCTGTGGACGGCGAAGTCCTCGGCCGCCAGCACACCGCCCAGGGCCTGCACGGCCTGGGCGGCCGCACGCGCCGGGGTGCCGCGGTAGTAGGCCTCGGGGCCGTCCTGGGCGATGCTGCGCAGGGTGGCGGCCAGCTCGGGGTTGTAGAAGACCTCACCGGCCCGGGGCACGCGGCCGGCCCGGAACAGCGACGCGCACACCGGGTCGCGCTGCAGCACGGGCTCGAAGAGCCTCCATTCGCGTGCCGCTACCGGGGCCACGGGGAAGCCCTGCTCGGCCGCGCCGATGGCGGCTTCCAGGAGCCGCGCCCAGGGCAGGCGGCCGAAGCGGCGGTGCAGGTCGTGCCAGCCCCGCACCGCGCCAGGCACGGTGACGGACAGGGGATGACGCTCGGGGATGCGCCGCCCGGGCAGGGCCTCGACCTGTGCCGGGTCCAGGGCGGCGGGCGCGCGGCCCGTGCCGTTGTAGCTCAGCGGTGCGCCGTCGGGCGGCACGACCATTGCCAGCAGGTCCCCGCCGATGCTGGTGGCCATGGGTTCCACCACTCCGAGCACGGCATCGGCCGCGATGGCGGCGTCGACGGCGCTGCCGCCCTCGCGTAACACGGCGGCGGCGGCTTGCGCGGCCAGCGGGTGGCCGGTGGCCACCATCGCCTGCTCGCCGAGGATGCCGGCAGGGGGCGTCGGGTTCCGGTCCATCGGGGATACGCCCGGCCTCAGCCCCACAGGGCCGCGGCCACGCCCGTGGCCACCACCAGGCCCGCCAGTACCGGCAGCAGCAGGGCGCGTGCGGCTTCGAGCACGGGCACGCGAGCGAAGCCGGCCACGGCGATCAGGGAGGACCAGGCGATCAGCGTGCCGCCGCCGGTCCAGATCGCCCCCATCTGGCCCACCGCGGCCAGCGCGGCGGTTTCCAAGCCGGTGGCCGGGGCCAGTGCACCGGCCAGGGAGCCCGTCAGCGGCAGGCCCGAGAAGCCCGAGCCGTCGATGCCGGTCACCATGCCGACGATCAGCACGCCGAAGGCCACCAGCAGGCCGCTGTGCGGGATATAGTCCTGGCCGGCCTGCACCAGCTCGAACAGCAGGTTGGGGGCCTGGCCCTGGAAGCCGAGGATGGCCCCGGCCGTCTCGCCTGAGCCGATGAAAAAGAAGCCAGCGATGGGCAGCACCGAGCCCATGGCCTTGAAGGCGAAGACGAAGCCCTCGGTGATGTGATCGGCGCTGGTGTCGAGCATCCTGCGCGCGCCCTCGCCGGCCAGCGCAGCCAGGATCATCAGCATCGCGGCCATGCCGCCCACCAGCATCGCGGCGTCGCCGCCCTTGAGCTCGGGCAGGCCCGGGACGAACTTGGGGGCCACCATGATGAACACCACGACCAGGAAGGCCAGCGGCGTGAGCACGGCGAAGAGCTTGGACCAGACCACCCGCCGGCGCTCCACGGCGTCGAGCTCGCGGTCGAAGTCGGAGTCGGTGGCCAGCGGGTGGTCGCGGCCCGTGCCCCGTGCGATCTCGGCCTTGTCGTAGGGGCCGGCGCCGTCGATGCGTCCCACATGGGCCTGCAGCGGCTGCGAGAGCCAGCGGTCGAGCAGGCCGTTGTCGGCGGGCACGATGTGCCTGCGCATCGTGAAGTAGGACAGCAGCAGCGCGATGCCGCCGACGATGAGCGAGAGCACGAGGGCCCGGTCGGCCACCAGCGCAGCGCTCACGGCGCCGCCAGCGGCCTTGGCACTGATGCCCGGGGCCACGCCGATCACATAGTCGGACGACAAGGCCATGCCCTGGCCGGCGATCGCGATGGCCATGGCCCCGGCCAGCGGCGGCAGGCCGGCGGCGATGGCCGCGGGCAGCAGCACGGCCGCCACCAGCGGCACCGCCGGCGTGGGCCAGAAGAACAGCGAGATCACGTAGGTGATGGCCGCCAGGATGAAGAAGGCCACGTGACCGTTCTTCATCACCGCGCGGAAGGGCTCGACCATGCGGATGTCCGAGCGCAGGGCCTTGAGCGAATTCAGCAGCGCCGTCATCAGCGCGATGATCAGGAAGATGTTGAACAGCTCCTTGGCCGCTACGAAGCTGGCACTGAAGATGCTGCCCAGGGCGGCGATGGGGTTGCCCGACCAGGCCAGCGCCACGAAGAAGGTGGCCAGGATGGAGGGGACGACGACGTTGGCGCGCAGGATCATCGTCAGCACGATGATCGCGACGCCGATCAGATAGACCCAGTGGGCAGGGCCGATCGCGGGGGAGACATCCATGGGGCGGCTTCCTTGGAATCGTGGGGTGTGGGATCTGTCACCGCTACTTGGTATACAGTATTCAGCAGTATTGACCCTGAGCAAGCCGGGTGCCACAGGGTAAACACGGGGTCTGCGGGCTTCCCCGAGGCTATCGGCAGGGGGAAGGGGATCAGAATGCCCCGGGAGAGGGCCCGGTCGGCGCGCCTGCGCGCTGGCGGTGCAGAGGGGATGCAGGGCGGGCGGAAGCCGGTTCGAGAGGCCGCGGACGGTGGCCGACGGGCGGACGGACCGGTTTGATGCCGGGCAATCCCTGATAACGGAATACTGTATTCCGTTTAAGCTGGGTTCCAGGGAGCATTTCTTCCCGCCGACCCTCGACCTGGGTCGCGTCCCCGGGGCCGTCGTCCCTCGCAGAGGTGGCCGAGAGAGGGATTCCGGGTGGGCGGCACACATATTGCATACAGTATCTCAGGACTCCCGCAGTCCCATCCCCACAGTACAGGAGTGAGAGCGTCATGTCCCCTGCTTCGAACCCATCCCTCCGTTCCCCCTGGTGGTCCCGTGTCCTGCACCGGCTGGGAGCGGCCGTGCTGGGCCTGGGCCTGGCGGGCACGGTGGCAGCCCAGTCGACCCCTGCACCCACCAAGGTGCGTTATGAAGAGGTGGTGCGCTCGGTGCTCTACCTGCCCACCTATGTGGCCTTGAGCCAGGGCTATTTCCGCGAGGCCGGCCTGGAGGTGTCGATGAAGACCTCCCAGGGCACCGACAAGGGCATGTCGGCGCTGCTGTCGGGCAGTGCCGACATCGTGCTGATCGGCCCGGAGGCGTCCATCTACGTGGCCAACAGCGAGTCGCCCGTCAAGCCCAAGATCTTCTCGGGCCTGACGGCCACGGACGGCTTCCTGCTCGTCGCGCGCGAGAAGCCGGCCACACGGTTCGAGTGGAGCCAGCTCAAGGGCAAGGCGGTGATGGGCTTCCGCCCGGGCTCCAACCCCGACGTTTTCCTGGAGACGGCCATGCGCAAGCACGGGGTGGACCCGAAGAAGGACCTGCGCATCGTCAACAACATCGGCCCGGCCGCGCGCACCGGAGCCTGGATGGCCGGCCAGACGGACTATGCGATCTTCCTCGAGCCCGAGGCCACGATGCTGGAGAAGAACGGCAAGGGTTTCGTGGTCGCCTCGATCGGCCGTGAGGTGGGGCCGGTGGACTACACCGTCTTCACCGCCACCGACGCCTTCCTGAAACGCAACCCCCAGGTGGCCCAGGCCTGGACCGATGCGATCGTGCGGGCGCAGAAGTACGTCGCCACCGCGCCGGCGGCCGACCTGGCCCGGCATATCGCCGAGTTCTTCCCCGGCATGGGGGCGGCCGAGCTGGTGGCCGCCGTCGAGCGCTACCGCGGCATCGGCCTGTGGAAGACCAACCCCACCGTCGAGCGCTTTGCGATCGACACGCTGCAGGACATGCTGGTGGCCAGCGGCGTGCTCGAGGCCGGCAAGCGTGTCAAGTACGAGCAGGTCGTCGTGACCGACTTCACTGCCAAGGCCCGCCCATGAGCGCCGTCCTCGAACGCCCCACCGCCGTTGCCGACGCCGCGGCGCGCGCGCCGCGCATCGAGATCCGCGACGTGTCGCTGCGCTACTTCACGACCGAAGGCGAGACCCAGGCCCTGGACCGCATCCATCTCACGGTGGGGGCCGGCGAGTTCGTCAGCCTGATCGGCCAGTCGGGCTGCGGCAAGAGCACGCTGCTGTCGCTGATGGCCGGCATTCTCGAACCTTCGTCGGGCGAGGTGCGCGTGCACGGTGAGCGCGTCAAGGGTCCCTCGCCGCGCGTGGGCTACATGCTGCAGCAGGACTACCTCTTCGAGTGGCGCACCATCCTGGACAACGCCATCCTCGGCGCCGAGATCCAGGGCCGCAACCTCCAGCAGGCGCGCGAACGCGCGGCCCACCTGCTGCACAAGTGCGGCATGGGCGACTTCCTGCACCACTACCCGCGCCAGCTTTCGGGCGGCATGCGCCAGCGCGTGGCCCTGGCGCGCACCCTCGTGACCGACCCGGACGTTGTGCTGCTCGACGAGCCCTTCTCGGCGCTGGACTCCCAGACCCGGCTGGCGATCGCCGACGAGGTGGTGGAGGTGCTGCGCGAGGAGGGCAAGTCGGTGGTGCTGGTCACGCACGACATCGGCGAGGCCATCGCGATGACCGACCGCGTGGTCGTGCTGTCGCGCCGGCCGGGGCGCATCAAGTCCGAGCACCGCATGCACTTCCCGAGCTGCGAAGGCCGGCGCCCCAGCCCCTTCGAGGTGCGCTCGCTGCCCGAATTCAACGCCTATTTCGCGACCCTGTGGGACGAACTCGACGTCCACGTGGAAGGATGAAACCGATGAACTCCAGTGCTTCCGCACCCGTGGCCGGCGGGGCCCCGGTGGCGGCCACCCCGTCGCGCGAACCCAGCGCGGCCTACCTCGCCTGGCGCGCGCGCGAGCAGCGGCGGCGCCACTACATCCTGGCCACGCGCATCGCGCTGCTGGGCGTCCTCCTGCTGCTGTGGGAGATCCTGGCCAAGTCGCACGTGGTCAATCCCATGCTCACGAGCTATCCCAGCGCGCTGTGGCCCACCTTCCTCGAGCTGCTGGACGGCGGCAACCTGCTGGGGCACACCTGGGCTACCTTCAAGGCGACGCTGATCGGTTTCATGCTCAGCATGCTCATCGGCACGGGCGTGGCCGCCGGGCTGTGGTGGTCGAGCTTTGCGCACAAGGTCCTCGATCCCTTCCTCGTCGTGGCCAATGCGATGCCCAAGATCGCCTTCGTGCCGATCTTCTACATCTGGCTCGGGTCCGAGTACTCGGTGTACGGCATGGCCGTGGCGATCGCCGTCTTCGTGACGATCATGGTGATGTACGACGGCTTCCAGAGCATCGACCCGAACAAGATCAAGCTCGCCCGCACGCTGGGCGCAACCCGCGCGCAGGTGCTGCGCCTGGTGGTGCTGCCCGGCAGCGTGCCCACGCTGATCGCCGCGCTGAAGATGAACATCGGCCTGGCCCTGGTGGGGGTCATCGTCGGCGAGTTCCAGTCGGCCAGCCAGGGGCTGGGCTTCCTGATCGTCAACGGCAGCCAGGTCTTCAAGCTCAACGTGGTGATGACGTCCATCGTCGTGCTGGGAGTGCTGTCCGGGGTGATGTACCTGGCGATCGCACGCATCGAGTCCGCACTGTCCAAACGCTACCGCTGAACGCAAGGAGCAGCGCACATGCAATTCCCACAGTGGGTGGTCGACCGCGTCGTGGCCCGGCAAGGCCGGCTGCATCCCTATGACACCCTGGTCGCCGAACGCACGGCCTTCGTGGTCATCGACCTGCAGAACTACTACACGCAACCGGGCTACCTGGGCGAATGCGCCCCGGCGCGTGCGACCTTCCCCGCCGTCAACCGCCTGGCCGATGCGCTGCGAGCGGCCGGCGGCCATGTGATCTGGGTGCAGACCAGCGCTGACGGGGCCGACGAGTTCTGGTCCCACCACCACGCCCACATGCTCACCCCCGAGCGCAGCGCACGCCGGCTGCGCGAGCTGGCCAGCACCTCGCCGGGTTTCGAGATCGCCGCGGGCCTGCGCCCGGCACCCGAGGACGAGCGTGTGGTCAAGCGCTGCTACAGCGCGCTGGTCCCGGGCTCATCCCGGCTGAACGAGGTGCTGAAGTCGCGCGGCGTCACACATGTCCTGATCGGCGGCACCGTGACCAACGTGTGCTGCGAGTCCACCGCGCGCGACGCGATGATGATGGACTACGCCACCATCATGGTGGACGATGCGCTGTCGGCTGTCACCCCTCAGGAGCACGAGCACTGCCTGAACAACTGGATGCTATTTTTCGGCGATGTGCTGAGCACAGGCGAGGTGATCGAGCGGCTTCGGCCCGGACATCCCGTGCGCCCGATGAGCGCTCCAGCTCAATAGATGCCGGGATAGTCCCCGCCGTCCACGAGCAGGCTCTGCCCGGTCATGTAGCCGGCGTGCTGCGAGGCGAGGAAGGCGCACCACGCGCCGATCTCCTCGGGGTCGCCAAAGCGCCGGGCGGGGTTGCTCCGCTCGCGCTCGGCCCAGAGTTCCTCGAACGGGCGGCCGCTCGTTCGCGAAAGTTTGTGCACATGGCGGCGTTGCGCATCGGTGGCGAACACCCCGGGCAGCAGGTTGTTGAGGGTGACGTTGTAGCGCACCGTGTGCTTGGCCAACGCCACCGAGAAGCCCACCAGGCCCGAGCGCGCGCCGCTGGACAGGCCGAGCTCCAGGTGCGGTGACTTCACGCTGCGCGAGACGATGTTGACGATGCGCCCAAAGCGCCGTTCAATCATCGGATCCACGGTGCGCCGGATCATCTCGATTGGGCCGACCATCATCGCGTCCAGCGCGGCATGCCACTGCGCCGGAAGCCACTCGCGGAAATCACCCGGCGGGAAGCCGTCGGCGTTGTTGACGAGGATGTCTGGCGCTGGGCAGGCCGCCAGGGCAGCATCGCGCCCGGCTTCGGTGGTGATGTCGGCCACCACCCAGTCGACCGTGCGGCCGGTGTCGGGGGACAGAGAACAAGCCGCCTCGCACCAGGCCGCCCCGTTGCGGGCGGTGGTGCACACCTGCACGCCGGCCTGGGCCAGGTGCCGCGCGCAGGCGCGGCCCATGCCCTTGCTGCCGCCGAAGACTAGCGCACGCCGCCCCTCGATGCCCAGGTCCATGCACGGCCTCTTTCAGGCGCTCTGGAAGACGAAGCTGTCGGTGTAGAGGTGATCCAGGCTGGCGCCGCGGGCGACGAAGGCGGTCTTCGCTTCGGTGATCATCGCTGGCGAGCCGCACAGGTATATGGCATGCTCCGACAGGTCGCCCAGATCGGCCAGCACGGCCTGCTGCACGTGCCCGCGGCGGCCCCTCCAGCCGTCTCCGGCCCGCGACAGCACGGGCACGTAGTGGAAGTCGTAGAGCCGCTCGGCCCAGGTCTGGATCTCGTCGTGCAGGTAGAGCTCGTCTTCGGTGCGTGTGCCCCAGTACAGGCTCACCGGCGGGCAGTCGTCGCTGTCCATCAGCGACTCCAGCATGCTCTTGATCGGCGCGAGCCCCGTGCCTGTGGCCACCATTACCAGCGGCCGATCGTCCTCGGCGTGGTAGCGGAAGCTGCCCAGCGGGATCTCGACCTCAAGGATCTCGCCTTCGCGCAGGGCGGCCAGGCGCCGGTCGGTGAAACGGCCGCCCGGAATGCGGCGCACGTGGAAGTCCACCCGCGCGCCGTTGGGGCGCGAGGCCATCGAGAAGCTGCGGTGACGACCGTCGTCGAGCAGTACGTTCATGTACTGGCCCGGCCGGTAGACGAGGCCGACTTCCTCGGGCAGTCGCAGCTCCAGATGCAGCACCTCGCGCGCCAGCGGGCGCAGGCCCGCCACGGTGGCGCGCATGCGCGTTGGCTGCGAGCAGGCATCGGGCTGAGGCACGCTGATGACGAGGTCGCCCTGAGGCCGGGCCTGGCACATCAGGGCGTAGCCTTCGGCGGCCTCTTCCTCGCTCAGGCCCAGGGGCAGCTCGTCGTAGTCCACGCGGCCTTCGACGAGCCGGACGCGGCAGCTCCCGCAGCCGCCGAACTGGCACTCGTGCGGCAGGCCCACGTCGCAGCGCAGGGCCGCGCTGAGCACGGCCTCGCCAGGCTCGACCTCGAAAGTCTGGCCGGTTTCCAGCCACAGGACACGATGGCTCATGCTCGTCTCCGGGCGCTCACTTCTTGATGTCGGCCTGGACGACCACCTCGTGGCTGGCGCCCAGCAGCTCCTTGAGCGCCTGCAGCGCAGCTAGGCCGCACTGGGTGTCCTGCTCGCCGTTGCCGCCGCTCAGGCCCACGCCCCCCACCACTTCGCCGTTGACGACGATGGGGAAGCCGCCAACGAAGACGGCGAACTTACCCTCGAAGCTCCACTGGATGCCAAACGCCTCATTGCCGGGCAGCGCAGGGCCGTTGGGCGCGGTGTTGAACAGGTGGGTCGAACGCTTGTGGCCGGCGGCGGTGAAGGCCTTGTTCCAGGCGATCTGCGGGCCCGTCACGCGGGCGCCGTCCATGCGCTCGAGCACGAGGGGAAAGCCCCCTTCATCGGTGATGCACACCGTCTCGGGCACGCCGATCTCGGCGGCCTTGGCGAGCGCGGCTCGGGCCATCTGGCGGGCTTCGTCGAGCTGGAGCTTGAGAGAGGTTCTCATGAGCCTGTCCTTCGAAAGAATGGGGTCGCGGCTCACAGGCCGCGGTAAACCACCTTGGTCTGGGTGAAGAACTCCAGGCCGACGCGGCCCGACTCGCGGAAGGTCGAGGTGCTGGAGTGCTTGACGCCGCCGAAGGGCGCGTTCACCAGGTTGCCGGTGGTGGTGCGGTTGATCTTGACCGTGCCCGACTGGATGTCGTCAGCAAAGGCTTGCATGTAGCGCGGGTTGCGCGTGGCGATCGCAGCTGACAGGCCGTACTCGGTGTCGTTGGCCTTGGCCATCGCGTCGTCGAAGCTCTCGGCTTCGATCACCGCGATCACCGGCCCGAAGATTTCCTCGCGGGCGATGCGCATGGCCGGGGTGACGTTGTCGAAGACCGCCGGCGCCACGTAATAGCCATGCTCGTAGACGCTGCCGCCCAGGCGTTGGCCGCCGCACAGCAGCCGGGCTTCGCGCTTGCCGAGCTCGATGTAGCCCAGCACCGTGTCGAGCTGCTTGGCCGTGGCCAGCGGGCCCAGGTCCATGCCGGGGGTCAAGCCCGGGCCGATCCTGAGCTGCTGGACGCGCTCGACGAGCCGCTGGGTGTAGGCCTCGCGGACCTCGCGCATCACGATCACACGGCTGGTGCCGGTGCAGGCCTGGCCGGTCAGCGAGAAACCGCCCTTGATGGTGAGCTCCACGGCCTGGTCGAGGTCGGCATCTTCCATCACGATCAGCGGGTTCTTGCCGCCCAGCTCCATCTGCAGCCGCGTGGTGAGGTGCACGGTGCGGTGGATCGACTCGCCGGCCTGGGTGGAGCCGGTGAAGGAGATGGCCCGCACGGCCTGGGAGGTGGTGATGACCGGACCCACGTCGCCGGCTCGGCCGGTGAGGAAGTTCAGCACCCCCTTGGGCAGGCCGGCCTGAACCAGGGCCTCGGCCAGCCGCAGCCCCGACAGCGGGGCGTCCGACGAGGGCTTGAAGACCACGGTGTTGCCGGTGATCAGCGCCGGGGCGATCTTGCGCGCCGGAATCGAGGCAGGGAAGTTCCAGGGCGAGATCACCGAGACGACCCCCAGCGGCTCGCGCACGCTGTAGACCATCATGCCGGGGTCGTCCTGCGGATAGGTCTCGCCACCGAAGGTCTGGCCTTCGATCGCGTAGAAGCGGAAGGTCTGGGCCGCACGCAGGAACTCGTCCTTGGCCAGCGCCACGGACTTGCCCTCCTCGCGCGTGAGTTCTTCACCAAAGCGCGCGGCGTGGGCTTCCAGGTAGTCGGCTGCGGCATTGAGGATCTTCGCGCGTTTCCCGATGGGTGTCCTGCGCCAGCCGTCGAAGGCCGCCGAGGCGGCAGCCACGGCCGCTTCGGCATCGGCCGAGGCCGATGCCTGGAAGCGACCCACCACCTCGCGCGTGTCCGCCGGGTTGACGTTGTCGAAGGTGCGGCCGCTCAGGCTGCGCACCCATTCACCGTTGATGTGGTTGAGGAACTCTTCGATGGGCTGGGACATGCTCGGGCTCGTCGGGGGGCTGGGGCAGGCAACAGGGACGGGCCGCGGCTGGGCGGCCGCAGCCGGCGGGGCTCAGGCGGCCAGCGCCAGGTTGGGGATGTCCTTGGCCACGTAGTCGTGGTACAGGGCCGTCGTGTAAAGCAGGCGCATCTGCGCGCCGATCTCGCAGATCTTCAGGCAGCGCTGCTGCAGCTCGGGCGTGTTGGCGTGCTCCAGCACGATCTGGTAGCCGCGCTCGCCATGGATTTCGTCGGAGACGATGTGCAGGTCGAAGAACTCGACCTCCTCGTCGCTGAAGCCGTACTTCTCGCGCAGGATGGGCGTCTGCTTGCGGTAGATCGAGGGCACCTGCGACTCCAGGCCCACCACGAGGCCGGCCACGGCCACGACCGGGTCCTCGCGCATGGCCACCGCATAGCACCAGCTCTGCAGCCCGCGAGTGGTGGGCGACATGTTGTCGGGGTCGATCACACGCTCGCGTGTCGTGCCGCAGGCCTCGGCGAAGCGGATCAGCAGGTCGGTGTGACGGTCGCCGCCGATCTCCTCCTCGTACATGTTGGCCAACAGGAAGTCCTTGGCCTCGGTCATATGGTCGGGCGTGCGCGCGTAGATGTAGGCCAGGTAGTCGGCAAAGGGGCCCACGTAGTGGTAGTGGTTCTCGGCCCAGCGGGCCAGGTGCTCGCGCCTGAGCTGGCCGGTGGCCCAGGCGATGCTGAAGGGGGCCTTGTTGGCGCTCTTGCCCTTGATGGCTTCTTCAAGGGCGGTGCGGAATTCGTCGCGGTTCATCAGTCGGGACATC
The DNA here is from genome assembly GCF_046289365.1 of Caldimonas sp. Lineage (NCBI taxonomy): Bacteria > Pseudomonadati > Pseudomonadota > Betaproteobacteria > Burkholderiales > Sphaerotilaceae > Caldimonas > Caldimonas sp. Next base: position 32,256 of record NZ_JBKBVU010000012.1, read on the forward strand.
TCGGGCTCCTGTGAGGGGTGAAGGGCGGCGGGAACGGTGACATGATACGTGTCAATGGATACTGTATACCAGATACCGGAAAGTCAACACCCGGGTTGTCCCGAGGGCGGCCGGATAGGCCCGCCCGCTGCGCGCAGCCCCCACGAGGATCAAGGAGGGGCTGCTGCTCGGGTAAGCCCAGATGCCGAGTGCGTTCGAGGGACTTGATCTGGAGTTGGATATAAGTATACAGTATACCAAAAGTCCGCCTTGCCGCCACCGACACGAAAGAATCCGCCATGCCCGTCGTGACCCTGCACAAGAACGGCCAGATCTACCGGGACGAGGTCCAACCCAAGACCAACCTGGTGGTGCGTGCCGGCATCCGGCAGTTCCCCTACCCCCATCTGCAGTACGAATGCGGTATGGGCAAGTGCGCCAAGTGCGCCTGCAAGGTGCTGCGCGGTGCCGAACACCTGCCGCCGCCGAACTGGAAGGAGAAGAAGCAACTCGGTCCACGCCTGGAGGAAGGCTACCGGCTCGCCTGCCAGCTCTGGCTGGAGCATGACATCGAGCTGCAGCAAGAGCCCCTTACCGCCGCCACCGCCGCCGTGGCACCCCGGGGGGTGCACAGTGCCCCGCCGCCTTCGGCCTGAGCGCCGCTGCCTGGAGCCCCGACCATGTACGTGATTCTCACCAGCAAGCCCGACCAGTTCCGCACCGAGGCCGGCGCCGGCCTGCAGCCCGTCGAGGCCTACGACTACCTGTTCTACGGACAGGTGCGTGCGCAATTCGTGATCGCCGAACTGCAGGCCGAGACCCGGGTGCGCCTGGTCGACGAGACCGAGCCGGTTGCCGTGAACTTCGTGCCCTCCAAGTTCCTGGAGAAGTTCGACACCCTGGAGCGCGCGCGCGCCGAACTGCGCAACCTGTGCAGCTTCGGCCACATGGACGCCGTGCTGCAGCCCCGTGCCCTGCCTCCGATGCCCCGCGCCGCCTGAGCCCATGATCCAGATCACCTTCATCAACAACGACCGCAAGGTCGTCAGCGCCCCCGAGAACAGCAACCTGCTGCGCGTGTCCCTGCGTGAACAGGGCGGCATCCCCTTCAAGTGCGGCGGAGGGATCTGCGGCACCTGCAAGTGCCGCATCGAGCAGGGCCTGGAGCACGCCGACGAGGTCAAGCCCAAGGAGCGCAAGCACCTGTCGGACGAGCAGCTCGCCCAGGGCTACCGCATGGCCTGCCAAACCTTCGTGCGCGGCGACATCGCCGTGTCGTGGTGAGATGGAGACGGGCTGGTGGCCTCAGGGCCTGGGCCTGTGGAGCTACCTGGGAATGGGCGGCATGGTGATGGCCGGGGCCTGCCTCCAAGGGGTGGGCGGTCTGGGCTTTGCAATGTTCTGCGCGCCGCTGGCGGCGCTGTGGTTCCCCGAGCTGGTGCCCGGCCCGCTGCTGGCCCTGGGCTGCCCGCTGGCCCTGATGACGGCCCTGCGCGAGCGCGAGGCGATCGAATGGCACACCACGGGCTTTGCGCTGCTGGGCCGGGTGCTGGGCACCGCACTGGCGATGGCCTGCCTGGTCTGGTTGAGCGTGAGCACCCTGTCCTTCCTGTTCGCCGCCCTCATCCTGGCCGGCGTGACCTTGAGCCTGGGCGGGTGGCGCGTGGCCCACAACGCGCGCAACACCACCATCGCCGGTCTGGCGTCGGGCCTGATGGGCACCATCACCTCGGCCGGCGCCCCACCCTTTGCGATCGCCATGCAGCACCTGCCTCCCGACCGGCTGCGGGCCACCATAGGTGCGATCTTCTTCATCGGTGCGGCCGTCTCGCTGGTGGCGCTGGCCATGGTGGGCCGCATGTCGGCGGCACATCTCCTGCTGGGCGCGCTGCTCCTGCCCTGGATGCTGGTGGGTTTCACGATCTCCTCGCGCCTGCGCCGCCGCCTGGCCGGCGTGAGCCTGCGCCCCTTGCTTCTGACGCTGGCCTCCCTGGGCGCCTTGGGCGTGCTGGTGCAAACGCTGGCCCGCTCCTGACCCCCTTCTTCAAGGAACTCCCGATGCAACACATCACCGACGCGATGATCGACGCGGCCGTGAGCCCGCAGGACGCCCAGCAGGTGCTGCTCGAGGCCTTCCGGGCCTTCGGGCACGGCGAGGCGGCGATGCAGGAGCGCATCCGCACCGAAGCCGGCGGCGTCAAGCTGTCGACGCTGGGCGCCGTGATCCCGGGGCAGCAGGTGGCTGGCGCCAAGGTCTACACGACGATCCGGGGCCGGTTCACCTTCGTGATCCTGCTGTTCTCCACCGAGGACGGCCGGGCCCTGGCCTCCTTCGATGCGGGGGCCATCACGCGCCTGCGCACCGCGGCGTGCTCGGTGATCGCCGCTCGCCACCTGGCGCGACCGGCTTCGCGCCGCCTGGGCCTGTTCGGCGCGGGCGTGCAGGGTCGCGCACACGCCCAGCAAATGGCGCAGGCGTTCGCGCTGGAGGAGATCCGCGTGTGCGACCCCTATGCACCGGCGGACCTGGCCGCACAACTCCAGGCTCAGTGCGGCACCCGCGTGCGCATGTGCACCCAGGCCGCCGAGGTGATCGACGGCGCCGACATCGTCGTGACGGCCTCACGCTCGACCACGCCGCTGTTCACCGGCGATCAACTGGGCCCGGGGACCTTCGTTGCCGCCATCGGCTCCAGCCTGCCCCACGCCCGCGAACTAGACGACCGCGCCTTGCAGCGCGCCGCGTGCATCGCGGTGGAATGGCGGCCTCAGACGCAGCGCGAGGCCGGTGATCTGGTGCTGGCCGCCCCAGGCCTGGTCACGCCCGACAAGCTCGTGGAACTCGGAGCCCTCGTGACCGGACAGACTCTCGGGCGCCGGACCGACGAGGAGATCACGCTGTACAAGTCGGTCGGCGTGGGCCTGGAAGACGTGGCCCTGGCCGGGCTGGCCTGGAAGCGCCTGCAGGATCGGGCGTGAGCCGGCAGCGGCTCTCAGGGCTCCATCTGGGCCGCGTTGTAGACATGCCGCGTGGCCAGCAGCGAGGCCAGCTCCGCATCGCCCTTGATCACCGCGCGCAGGATGGCGGCGTGTTCTTCCCAGTTCTGCTTGCCACGCACCCGGTTGATGGGAGCGAACAGCAGGGCCGTGCGGTCGCGCAGCGAGCGCATGATGTCTTGCAGCACCGAGTTGGCCGCGATGTTGCCCAGTGCGTCATGGAAGCGCTGGTTCATCAGCATCGTGGTGGCCACGTCCTCGCTCTCGGCCAGGCGCGTGCCTTCCTCGAGGATGCGCTCGAGCTCGGCGATCTGCGCCGGGTCGTGACGCTTGGCGGCCAGCTTTGCATTCAGGCCTTCGAGCGTGGCGCGCACTTCGACCAGCTCGCGCACCTGGTCGGGGCTGAAGCTCGTCACCGACGCGCCACGGCGCGGCTCAATCGTCACCAGGCCTTCGGCGGCCAGTTGACGCAGGGCCTCGCGCACCGGCATGCGCGACACGCCGAACTCGTCGGACAGTCGGCCTTCGACCAGGCGCTCGCCCGGTGCAATGGCGCCGCCCAGGATGCGTTCGCGCAGCGCGCTCACCACCAGTTGGGTCAGGGGCGAGTGGCTCGCGCCCAGGGTGGCTTCTTTGGTGCGGGTGTCCATGGCAGGTGCGGCAGGCGGGTAAGGTCCGGAAAGATTCTAAGGCGTACTTTGGGATACAGAATGCAATTTAGATCAAAGATGCCCCCCGGCCCATCCGGCAAACCCGGGGCGTCGGCCGGGCTCGGGCCCCAGGCAGGTGCGCCATGCTGAAGGCCGTCCTGGCTGGCCACCGTGCGCTGGAACGAGGCCAGTCAGCGCCTGCCCTCCACGCTGGCCGGCCAGCTCATCGTCTTCGAGACGCTGGCAGCGCTGGCCTACGCCTACCTACTGCGGGGCACCTGGCCCGACGCCTTGACGCTGGGGGGATCGCCCCGCTCGTGACCGGTGTGGTTGCGGCCTTGCGCGTCAGGCCGCAACCCCGTCGTCAAGGCCTTCTACGAACGCCTGATCGCCGCCGGCAAGCTGCCCAAGGTCGCACTGGTGGCCTGCATGCGCAAGCTGCTCACCATGCTCAACGCCACGGTCAGAACCAACAAACCTTGGGATAACGCGCTTCACGGCACTTGACTTCGAAGACGGTTACTCAGTCCTGGTAGATCTGCTCGCCCAGGCGGTCGCGCGCACGGCCCAGCACCGGCAGGAAGCCCTCGATGAACTCGGACAGGCCCATGCGGTCGGCCCGTACGGCGATGCTCAGGCCAGCCACCACGGCACCGGCCCGATTGAACACCGGCACGGCCATCGAGCGCACGCCGATCTCCAGCTCGCCATCGCTGGTGGCGAACCCCCTCTCCCGCGCTTCGTCGACCCGGGCGATCACCTCGGAGGCCTCGGTGACGGTGCGCGGCGTCAGGGCTCGCAGCGTCATCTGCCGCACGCGCGCGCGGACCTCGCCGCGGGGCAGGCTGGCCAGCAGCACCCGGCCCAGGGCGGAGCAGTAGGCCGGCAGGCGCGAGCCGATGCCCAGGCCCACGCTCAGGCTGCGGCGCGCGGTGCTGCGGGCGATGATGAGGGCCTCGCCATCGAGCAGTTTGGCCAGCGAGGCGGACTCCCGCGTGCGCTCGCTCAGGCCGTCCAGCAGCGGCTGCGCCAGCGAGGGCAGCGGACGCGAGGCCAGATAGGCATTGGCCACCAACAGGCACTTGTGGTTCATCCAGTAGTGCTTGCCGTCGCACTCCAGGTAGCCCAGGTGCCACAGGGTCCTCAGCGAGCGGCGGGCCGAGGCCGGCGTGCACCCTGTCAGCCGGGCCACCTCGGACAGCGTGAGGCGGCTGTGCGCGCGACTGAAGCAGGTCAGGGTGTCCAGCCCTTTGTGCAGCGCGACGACGAAATCCTTGTCCGACATGGCGAGGCCTTGCGTTGCGGCAGAAGTTTGCGCATGGCGCAAATCTAGCTTGTTCGGGGTCAAGTCGGCGACCACACTGCAGAGACCCCCCGATTCGACAAGGAGACCCCCATGGCCCCCCGTTCCCTGCTGCGCAGGCTGGTTGCATTGACGGCCTGCGGCCTGATCTGCGGCACCGCGCTCGCCCAGTCCCTGCCGGCCACCCTGCGCATCGTCGTGCCCTTCCCGGCCGGCGGCACGGCCGACATCCTGCCGCGGCTGGTGGCCGAGAAGCTGCGCCCCAACCACCCGGCCGGCGTCGTGATCGAGAACCGTTCAGGCGCCGGCGGCAACATCGGTGCCGACGTGGTGTACCGGGCCGATCCCGACGGCGGCACGCTGCTGGCCTCTCCCCCCGGGCCCATCGCGATCAACCACCATCTGTATCCCCGGCTCGGCTTCGATCCCACGCGCTGGGTGCCGGTGACGGTGCTGGCGACGGTGCCCAATGTGCTGGCCGTGAGCCCGAAGCTGCCGGTCACCAGCGTGGCCGAGCTGATCGCCTACCTCAAGGCCCATCCGGGCAAGGTCAGCTATGCCTCCCAGGGCAACGGCTCGACCTCCCACCTCACCGCCAATCTCTTCATGAACCTGACCGGCACCCAGATGGTCCACGTGCCCTACAAGGGCACGGCCCCGGCGCTGGTCGACCTCATTGGCGGCCAGGTGGATGTGTTCTTCGACAACCTCAGCTCGTCGGCTGCGCATCACCGGGCCGGCAAGTTGCGCATCCTGGCCGTGGCCGACGAGGCCCGATCGCAGGCCCTGCCCGAGGTGCCCACCTTCGTCGAGAGCGGCCTGAAGGACATGCAGGCCGTCACCTGGTTTGCCGTGGTGGCCCCGCCGGGGACGCCCGACCCGGTGGTGCGGGCCCATCACCAGGCGATGTCTGCCGCTTTGGCGCAGCCGGACGTGAAGCAGAAGTTCGCCGAACAGGGGGCCGACGCACGCGGATGGAGTCCCGAACAGGCTGCGCGGTTCATCCGCACCGAGTCGGACAAATGGCACCAGGTCATCAAGACCGCCAACGTGAAGGTGGAGTGAGAGCATCATGCAAACCCAGCCGATCATCTGGCGCAACCCGGGCCTGACCCGCGTGCCGTATGCGGTGTACGGCGACGCGCTGCTGCACGAGCAGGAGCAGGCCCGGCTCTTCCGCGGCCCCACCTGGAACTACCTGTGCCTGGAGGCCGAAGTGCCCGAGGCGGGCCACTACCGCACCAC
>NZ_JBKBVU010000200.1:0-5656 GCF_046289365.1 Caldimonas sp.
TGGGAACGCCTGCGCCCGGCCCAGCGCCCCTGGCCCACGCCACCGGCTTGACGCCATGCAAGACCGCCGCGGCTGCCCGGTGAGCACCGCCAGTGATGCGGCGCTGGATCACCTCGAGCAGGCCCTGTGGCGCCTGTCGTCCTTCTACGGCGACCCGCTGGCCGACCTGGACGCCGCCAGCGCCGCCGACCCCGGCTGGATGCTGCCGCATGTGATGCGTGCGGGCTTCCTGCTCACGCTCACCGAACGCCACCTGCTGGCCCCTGCGCGCGAAGCCCTGGAAACCGCTGCACGTTGCTGCGGCAACGCGCGCGAGCAAGCCCACCTCGCGGCCGCGCAGCGCGCCTGGGCCGGCGACTGGCAAGGCGCCTGCGAGCTGTGGGAGCGCCTGCTGCTCGACCACCCTTGCGATCACCTCGCCCTGCAGCTCGCCCATCTGTTCGACTTCTATCGCGGCGACGCCCGCGAACTGCGGCTGCGCGTGGCCCGCGTGCTGCCCGCATGGCCGCGCGACGATGCGCTGTATCGCTATGTGCTGGGGATGTACGCCTTCGGTCTGGAGGAAAACCACCTCTACCCGCAGGCCGAGGCCGTGGGCCGCGAGGCCCTGGACGATGGCGCCCGCGTGCCCTGGGCTGTCCATGCCGTGGCCCATGTGATGGAGATGCAGGGTCGCCACGACGAAGGCCGTGCCTGGCTGCACGCACAGCGGCGCAACTGGTCGGAAGACGACAACGGCCTGCGCGGCCACAACGCCTGGCACCTCGCGCTGTTCTACCTGGAAGCGATGGACCTGACGGGGGCCCTGCAGGTCTACGACAGCGAAGTGGCCCCGCTGATCGAGGGCGGCCTCACGCTGCAACGCCTGGACGCGGCCGCGATGCTGTGGCGCCTGCAACTGCTGGGTGCCGACGTCGGCCCACGATGGCAAGCGCTTGCCGCCCGCTGGGCGCGGGACACCGAGGCCGTCGGGCACTATGCCTTCAACGACGCCCATGCGCTGATGGCCTGCCTGGGCGCCGGGGACGTGGCCGGCGCCGAAGCCCTGCTCGCGCGGGTGATCGACCAGGCGCAGACCCAGCCCGGGCTCCACCGTGCGATGGCCCAGGAGGTGGGCCTGCCGCTGATGAGCGGGCTGATCGCCTTCGCCCGACAGGACTGGGACGCGGCCGTGGCGCATCTCGCCCCGCTGCGCGCCGTGGCGCATCGCTTCGGTGGCAGCCATGCCCAGCGCGATCTCATCGACCTGACCCTGATGGCGGCCTGCTCACGAGGCAGTCACCGTTCGCTCGGCCGCGCGCTGCTCAACGAACGGCTGCTGGCCAAGGGCTCCACGCCGCAGGTGGCGTACTGGCGATCCCGGCTGGGCTAAACCCAGGGCTGGGGCAGGGCCTGCTGTTCGAACACGCGCTGGATGGCCGGCCGGGCCAGGCCGCGCTGCAGATAGGGCGCCAGATGCGGCAGTGCGCGCGCCGGGCGCTTGAAGTGGCGCGTCCAGCGGCACAGCATCAGCGCATAGGCATCCACCGCGGTGTAGCGCTCGCCCAGCAGCCAGGGTTGTCCGTGGCGGGCGAGTTCGGCGTCGAGCTGGTCGATCAGCGTGCCCACCTTGGCTTCGGCGGCCTGCTTCACCTCGGCCACCGCGCCGGGCGTGCTGGCCCAGCGCTCGGGGTAGAAGTAGACGATGAGCGTGGCCTGCAGCGTGTTGGTCAGCCACACCAGCCATTTGTAGAAGTGCGCCCGCTCGGGCGTGCCCAGCGCGGGTGCCAGGCCGGCCTGGGGGTGCGTGTCGCACAGGTGCAGGCAGATGGCCGCGGATTCATACAGCACCAGGTCGCCGTCGACCAGCACCGGGATCAGCCCATTGGGGTTGAGCTTCAGGTACTCGGGTGACTTGTGAGCGTTTTTCGTGCGGTCCACCAGCACCAGCTCGTAGGGCACCTCCAGTTCCTCCAGGAGGATGTGGGGCGCCATCGAAGCGGTGCTGGGGTAGTGGTGCAGTTGCAGCATGGGCAGGGGCCTTCGCGAAAGCGTCGTGCGCATTGTGAGGCGTACGACGCTGCGAGGGTTCACTGTGGGCCCAGGAACTGCTGGAAGAACCCGCGGATCAGGGCGGTGCAGAAGGGCGGGACCAACTCGCTGTGGTAGCGAGCCACAGCAGAGGTACCGGCGGCAGTCTTCGCGTTCTGGAACCCTCCGTAGATGAGATCCCCCACGGTCCCGGCCGGCAAGGTGCCACGGTCTTCCAGGTCAAAGCCCAGGGCCTGCATCTGCGCTGGCAGACGGCTGTTCAGGTCCGCCAACATCGCGCCTTGGTTGATCGCAAAGAAGACGGTCGGGTCTTGAGCGCCGGAGCACATGGCCACCGGGCGGGTGGGTGTCCAGCCCAGCAGGGTGTTGCGTTCCATCGCACGGCGGAAACCGTTGTTGGGATTGGTGACGTAGTCCTGCCGGTAGCTGTCGAGGATCAGGCCATCGGGGTGGGTGCTGTTCTGGAAGAGCTTGACCGTGAACGTGGGGTCGTTGGGCAGGCGACTTTGCATCACCAAGGTCTCGATGCTCGACGTGCTCGGCAGCAGCGATTCGATCGTCGCGGCGTACGCCGGGTTGTAGGCCTGCGCCGGGCTGGTGTAGACGTCGCCGTAGGAGCGCTGGTAGCTCGTGAGCAGCAGCGGCGTGAAGAGCACAGCGCCGGCGTTGATCAGCTGGGCTTCGTTGATCAGGCGCCCGAACTCGGCCAGGTTATAGGGGCCGGCCATCGGACCCGAGGCGGTCACGGTGAACTCGCCCGCGTGGTCGCGCTGCAGCGTGCGGTGCGTGGCCATGGCCACGTGCCCCCCCTGCGAGTAGCCCGTGATGAACAGCGGGCCGGTCGGCTGCGGTCCGCCGGCCACCTGCAGTGCGCGGCGTGCGGCCCGCAACCCATCGATCATGTCCACCGCCTGGGCCTCGGCGTTCAGGTAGGGGTGCCAGTTCTGGCTGGAGCCCGCATAGCCCAGGTAGTTCGGCGCCACGACGATGTAGCCCTGCGCGGCGAACATTGCCAGCACGAGCTGGGTTTCGTCGTCGGCGAGGCTGGCCATGTTCTTGCGGCTGTCCAGGCTGGTGCCGTGGGCGTAGAGCATGACCGGGCGCGCGCCCGAGCAGGCGGCCGAGGCGCCGCTGGGCACCAGCACCCCGGTGGTGGCCTCGGCCTCACGGCCGCGCGGGTCGCGCGTGACGTAGCGCACCTGGTGCGCGACCACACCGCACTGGGCAGTGCCGGACAAGGGCTGCAAACCGGAGTGCTGCGTGCCCTCATCGATCTGCGCCGTGCTCAGGCTGCCGACCACGCTGGCCGAGACGACCGCGCCGCGCGGGGCGTCGCCTCCACCGCCACAAGCCGACAAGAACAGGAGGGTGGCGGCCGCCAGGGCGCCCAGGGGTCTGGACAAGGTCATGAAGCGCCTCTCAGGAAAGGGGGTTGCAAGAGCGGTTGGGGAGTCCGAAAACGAACGGTCGTTCGATATTGTTCGCCGGCACTATAGGGAGCCGTGCGCCACACATCCACCGGGCAAAACCCGCCCCCGGGTGTGTCCTAGGACGCTTGGCCCCGCAGGGTCTGGGTGCATCGCACAGGGCCGCCCCGGCTGGCCGCGCCACGTTCCCACAATGCAGGGATGACCACTCTCGTTTGGTTCAAGCGCGACCTGCGCGTGCACGACCATGCACCGCTGTCGGCCGCCGCCCAGGCGGGGCCGGCGCTGGGGCTTTACGCCATCGAACCCGACTGGTTGGCCAGCCCCGAATGCGACGCCCGCCATGTGGCCTTCGTGCTGCAGGGGCTGGCGTATCTGCGTGCACGGCTGGCCGACAAGGGCCTGCCGCTGCTGGTGGAGTGCGGCCCGATGACCGAGGTGCTGGAGCGCTTGCACCGTCGTTTCGCACTGACCCGGCTGTTCAGCCACGAGGAGACCGGCCCGGGGTGGACCTACGACCGCGACCGCGCCGTGGCCGCGTGGTGCCGTGCGCGGGGCGTGGTGTGGCAGGAGTGGCCGCACACCGGTGTGGTGCGGCGCCTGCGCTCGCGCATCGGCTGGGCTGCGCGGTGGGCCGCACGCATGAACGCCGCCGAATGTGCCGAGCCGTCAGGCTTCACCGCTCCGCAGCTGGACCTGCCCGAGCTGCCCACGCTGGCGAACTTGGGCCTGGCGCCGACCGATGTGCCGTTGCCCGAGGCCGGCGAAGAAGCGGCGCTGGCCACGCTCGACGACTTCCTGCAGCGTCGGGGCCGACACTATCGCCGGGATCTCTCCAGCCCGCTGAGTGCGGCCAGCGGCTGCAGCCGCCTGAGCGCCCATCTCGCCTTCGGCATGGTGTCGATGCGCCGCGTGCACCAGGCCACCGAGGCGCGCATCGCGGCGCTGCAGGCCGAAGGCGATGCGGCCTCGCGGCGCTTTGCGCATGCGCTGCGCGGCTTTGCGGGGCGACTGCGCTGGCACTGCCACTTCATGCAAAAGCTCGAAGACGAGCCCGAGATCGAGTGGCGCAACTTCTCGCGCGCCTGCGACGGCCTGCGCGAGCCGGCCTTCGACCGTGTGCGCTTCGAGGCCTGGTGCCGCGGCCAGACCGGCTACCCGATGGTGGACGCCTGCATGCGTTCGCTCGTGGCCACCGGCTGGCTCAACTTCCGCATGCGCGCGATGCTGGTGAGCTTTGCGGCCTACCACCTGTGGCTGCACTGGCGCGAGCCCGGCCTGCACCTGGCGCGCCAGTTCCTCGACTTCGAGGCCGGCATCCATTGGAGCCAGATGCAGATGCAGTCGGGCACCACCGGCATCAACACCCTGCGTATCTATTCGCCCACCAAGCAGGCGCGCGAGCACGACCCGCAGGGCGCGTTCATCCGCCGCTGGGTGCCCGAACTCGCCCGCCTGCCGCTGCCCTACCTGGCCGAGCCCTGGACCGCGCCGCCCGAGGTGCAGCGCGCCGCAGCCTGCGTGATCGGCCGCGACTACCCGGCGCCCCTGGTCGATGCCGCCCAGGCGGTGGCCCAGGCGAAAGACCGGCTCTACGCCCTGCGCCGCGAGCCCGGGGCCCGCGCCGAGGCCGATGCCATCCAGGCACGCCACGGCTCGCGCAAGAGTGGCCTGCCGTCCATGGTCGGGCGCATCCGAGCACGTGCGGCCACCCTGCCGCCTGAGCGGCAACGCGACCTCTTTGCCGACGAAGCGGCCTCATGAGTCCCGATCCTCGCAATATTTGGCCTCCCACACCCGAGGCCGCCCGCGAGCGGCTGGCGGCCGTGTGCCCGGCCGAATACGCCCGCAGCCGCAACCATCTCGAGGGTGCGGTGACCCGGTTGTCACCCTATATCACGCACGGCTTCCTGCGTCTGCCCGCGGTGCTGGCGGCGGTCAACGCCCGCCATCGGCTCGACTTGAACCACAAGTTCGTCCAGGAGCTGGGCTGGCGGGCCTATTTCCGTCACGTGTGGCGCCACGAAGGCGAGCGCATCTTCACCAGCCTGCAGGACGGGGTGCTGCCCGAGGCCGCCTATGCCACCGCCTTGCCGAGCGACATTCGCGAAGGCGCCACCGGTGTGCCGGTGATCGACACGGCGGTGCGCATGCTCTATGCCACCGGCTGGCTGCACAACCATGTGCGCCTGTGGCTG
>NZ_JBKBVU010000201.1:0-5647 GCF_046289365.1 Caldimonas sp.
ACCGCACCGGTGGCCGCCGGCGGCAGCACCGGAATGCGCGGCACCATGTGGTGCTGGCGCACCCGCACCGCCGTGAGCCGTTCGGACTGACGCACGCGCTCGATCTGCGAGTTGGCGCGGTCCAGCGTGTAGCTCAGGCGAAAGGCCGACTCGATCGCACTGCCGTAGCCAGCGATGTCGCCCAGCAGAAAGCTGGCGTCCACCAGCACGGCCTGATGCTCGGGATGCGGTGCGCTGGCCAGCGGCAGCGCCACGAGCAGGCTTTCGGAATAGCCCTCGCGCACGGCACGGGTCAGGGCGGCGTCACCGTCGGCGCGCACTGCGGTGTTCAGCGCCATGAGTTGCAGGCGATCGCCCGCGCGGCGCCACTCCACCAGCCAGCTTCGGCCCATCTGACTGGCGTACAGGCCGCGCTGCCCCACCGAGCCGGCGACGTTGATGCTCAACAGGAAGGGCCGACCCAGCCGGGATGGTGCCAGCTCGAACCAGACCTTGTCCTCGCGCCGCCACACCGGCAGGTGGCCGTCCTCGCGCGTCGCGCCCCGGGTCACCTCCGCAAAGGGTTGCGGTGTGCCAGGCGCGGGGCGGGGCGTGGAGGCGGCCGACGCAGCCGGGGCCGTCACAGGCGCCGCCGCCGGAGACGTCGGGCCGGTGCCCGCACAGGCAGCCAGACCCGCTGCCGCCACCATCGCGGCCCACCGTGCAGAAAAGACGTTCGCGTGCATGGACGCATCATGCCCCCGACGCGGGGCCGCCCAGGTGCAAAACCCTTCACGCTCGCCCCCGGGACAAACCCCAGGTGCAGGCCCCGGCGGACCCGGCCGGCTTAGACTGCGACGCTTTGCCGCCGGCCCTTGCTGTCACGATGCCCCGCCGCGACCTGCTGTACCTCCATGGCTTCCGTTCCTCGCCGCGCTCCCTCAAGGCGCAGCAGATGGGTGCGTGCATCGCGCGCCGGCAGGCCCGGGGCGAGGACTGGACCTGGCGTTGCCCGCAGCTTCCCCCGTCGCCCGCGCAGGCGTGGTCGCTCATCGAAGCCACCCTGCAGCGCCTGCCCGAAGACCGGCGCGCCGTGATCGGCTCCTCGCTGGGCGGCTTTTACGCCACGGTGGCAGCCGAGCGCTTGGGCTGCCCGGCCGTGCTGATCAACCCGGCCGTGGACCCAGCACGCGATCTAGCCCGCTACATCGGCGAGATCACCGCCTGGCACAGCGAGGAGCGCTTCTGGTTCCGCGCCGAGTACATCGACGAACTGCGCGCCCTTGCTCCGGGCGCCCTCACCCGGCCCGATCGCTATTTCGTGCTGGTCGCCCAGGGCGACGAGGTGCTGGACTGGCGCGAGATGGCTGCGCGCTATGCCGGCACCCGGCTCACGGTGCTCGAGGGCGGCGACCACGCGCTGAGCAGCTTCCCCGATCACCTCGAGGACATCCTCTCCTTCCTGGAGCACGCATGAGACTGCAAGACAAGACCGCCATCGTCACCGGCGCGGCCCAGGGCATCGGCCTGGCCACCGCCCTCAAGTTCGCCCGCGAAGGCGCGCGCCTGATGGTATGCGACCTCCACCGCGAGGCCGTGGACGCGGCGGTGGCACAGTGCCGCGCCCTGGGCGCCCAGGCCGAAGGCCAGGTGGTGGACGTGACCTCGCGCGGGCAGGTTCAGGCGATGGCCGACGCCGCGCTGGCACGCTTCGGCCGCATCGACGTGCTGGTCAACAACGCCGGCATCACGCAAGACGCGCGGCTGCAGAAGATGACGCTGGAGCAGTTCGACCGCGTCATCGATGTGAACCTGCGAGGCGTCTTCCACTGTGCGCAGGCCGTGCTGCCGGCCATGCTCGAGCAAGGCGCCGGTGTGATCCTCAACGCCTCCTCGGTGGTGGGCATCTACGGCAACTACGGCCAGACCAACTACGCGGCGAGCAAGTTTGGCGTGATCGGCTTCACCAAGACCTGGTCGCGCGAACTCGGGCCCAAGGGCATCCGCGTCAATGCGGTGGCCCCCGGCTTCATCGAAACGCCCATCCTCGCCACCATCCCCGACAAGGTGCTCACCGCGATGCGAGAGGACGTGCCGCTCAAGCGCCTGGGCCGGCCCGAGGAGGTCGCCAACGTCTACGCCTTCCTGGCCAGCGACGAGGCCTCCTACGTGAACGGTGCGGTGCTGGAAGTCTCCGGCGGCCTCACCGTCTGAAGACCGGCGGCCGGACAGGCGACAATCGGGGCATGTTCGCCCTGTTTGAAGACGCCGGCAAATTCCTGGCCGGCCGCGTGATGTCCCAGGCCGAGGCTTCGGTGCAGATCGAGCTCGACTCCGGCAAGCGCGTGAAGGTCAAGTCCGCCCACGTGCTGCTGCAGTTCGAGCAGCCCGCCCCTGCACAACTGCTCGCTCAGGCCCAGGCCCTGTCCCAGGAGATCGACCTCGACCTGGCCTGGGAATTCGCCCCCGAAGACGAGTTCGGCTTCGCCGACCTGGCGCGCGACTATTTCGATGCCCGCGCCGGCGCGGTGCAGCAGGCCGCGGCGCTGCTGCGCCTGTTCGAGGCCCCGCACTATTTCCGCCGCGTCGGCAAAGGTCGCTTCAAGAAAGCCCCGCAAGAAACCGTCAAAGCCGCCTTGCTGGCCATCGAGCGCAAGCAGCAACAACAGGCCCAGATCGAGGCCTGGGCTGCCGAACTGGCCGCCGGACAGTGCCCTGCGCCGGTGCGGGAGCAGCTCTACAAAATCCTGTTCAAGCCCGACAAAAACGCCCTGGAATACAAGGCCGTCGTCGAAGCCAGCAAACGCACGCAGCAAAGCCCGCTGGACTTGCTCAAGGCCGCTGGCGCCATCGACAGCCCCTACCAGTTCCACTGGCGGCGCTTCTTGTTCGAGCACTTTCCCAAGGGCTATGGCTTCCCGGCCCTGACCGCCCCGCCCATCCCCGAGACGCTGCCCCTGGCGCCGGTGCAGGCCTTCAGCATCGACGACTCGGCCACCACCGAGATCGACGACGCGCTGTCGGTGCAGGGCCTGGGCAGCGGCACCGTGGTGTTCGGCGTGCACATCGCCGCCCCCGGCCTGGCCATCGCCCCCGGCGATGCACTGGACCAGGTCGCGCGCGCACGCTATTCCACGGTGTACATGCCGGGCTACAAGATCACCATGCTGCCCGACGAGGTGGTGCAGGCCTACACCTTGCAGGAAGGGCGCGACTGCCCGGCCGTGTCGATCTACTTCATGATCGATGAAGCCACGCTCGAAGTCCGTGGCCATGAGACGCGCCTGGAGCGGGTGCCGATCGCCGCCAACCTGCGCCACGACCAGCTCGACGGCGTGATCACCGCCGACACGCTGAGCGGCACGGCCCCGACGGCCTACCCCTTCCCGGCCGAACTGGCCTTTTGCTGGCGCCTGGCCCGCCACCTGAAGGCCCAGCGGGAAGTGGTGCGTGGCAAGCCCGAGACCTTCACCCGGCCCGACTACAGCTTCAGGCTCGTAGGCCACGACGGCCGCGAGCCCACCGGCGCGGAGACCGTGCAGATCACCACGCGCAAGCGCGGCGAGCCGCTGGACCTGATCGTGGCCGAGGCCATGATCCTGGCCAATGCCACCTGGGGCGGCTGGCTGGCCGAGCTGGGTGTGCCCGGCATCTACCGCAGCCAGGCCAGCCTGCTGCCCGGTGTGAAAGTGCGCATGAGCACCAAGCCGCTGCCGCACGCCGGCATGGGCGTAAAGCAATACACCTGGGCCACCTCGCCGCTGCGTCGCTACGTCGATCTCGTCAACCAGTGGCAGATCATCGCCTGCGCACGCCATGGCCGCACCGCCGCGCTGGCCGCCCCCTTCAAGCCCAAGGACGCCGAACTCTTCTCGGTGATCTCCGGCTTCGATGCGGCCTACAGCGCCTACAACGACTTCCAGCACGGCATCGAGCGCTACTGGACGCTGCGCTACTTGTCACAAAACGATGTCAAAGAGCTCACCGCCACCGTGCTCAAAGACGGTCTGGTGCGTGCCGACGCCCTGCCGCTGGTTTTGCGCGCCACCGGCACCGAGAACCTGCCGCGCGGCGCCCATGTGCGGGTGCGCATCACGGCCGTGGACGAACTCACGCTGGACGCGCATGCCAAGCTCGTCGAACGCCTGGACGAGATCGTCCCCGAGGCCGTGGAGGACGACGGCGAGGAGGAAGACACCGCCGGCCCGATCGCCCTGGCCATCGAGCTCGACGACGGCGACCATGCACCGGTGCAGGCCGGCCCTGCCGGCGCGGCCGCCTGACCCGACACTGCTGCAATGCTCAAGAAGCTCAGCACCCTGCAGATCGCCCTGGCCATCTCGCTGGGGGTGCATGCCCTGCTGCTGACCGTGCGCTTCGTCGATCCCGAAGCCTTCAACCGCGTCTTCGAGGACACCCCGCTGGAGGTCATCCTCGTCAACGCACGCTCTGCCGAGCGCCCTGAGCAGGCCCAGGCGATCGCCCAGGCCAACCTGGCCGGCGGAGGCAACGTCGAGCGCGGCCGCGCCAGCTCGCCCCTGCCGCCCTCGGCCGTGCTGGAAACCGGCAACGCGTTCGAAGACGCACAGCGCCAGATCGAAACCCTGATGGAGCAGCAAGAACGCCTGCTGGCCAGCCTGCGCCGCGAACTGGCCCGGCTGCCCGCACCGGACCCAAGCCACCCTCAAGGCAGCCAGGAAGCGCAATCGCAGGAGGAAAAGCGCCGCCAGTTGCTGCGCATGCTGGCCGAGATCGAAAAGCGCATCAACGAGGAAAATGCGCGCCCCAAGCGCCGCTACATCAGCCCCAGCACCCGCGAGGAGGCCTACGCGCTCTACTACGACCAGCTGCGCCGCAAGATCGAGGACCGTGGCACGCGCAACTTCCCCGAGCACCAGGGCCGGAAGCTCTACGGCGAGCTCACCATGATCGTCACCGTCGATGCCCAGGGGCGCGTGGTCGACACCGAGGTCGTGCAAAGCTCCGGCCAGCCGGTGCTCGACCGCCGCGCCGTGGCCATCGTGCACGCAGCCAGCCCTTTCGGCCCCTTCACCCGCGAAATGCGTGCCAAGGCCGACCAGATCGTGGTCGTCTCGCGCTTTCGCTTCACGCGCGAACAGGCCCTGGAAACCACCCTCACCGGCAACTGATGGACACCGCCGACCGCCCCGACCGCTATGCGGTGATCGGCCACCCCGTGGCCCACAGCAAATCCCCCTACATCCACGCCCGCTTCGCCGAGCTGACGGGTCAGCCGCTCGTCTATGAACGCGTGCTCGCGCCGCTCGACGGGTTCGCGGCCACCGTGCGCGGCTTTGCGGCCGCATCCGGCTGTGGCTGCAACGTCACCGTGCCGTTCAAGTTCGAGGCCCACGACCTGGCCCACCGGCGCAGCGAGCGCGCGTTGCTGGCCCAGGCGGTCAACACCCTGCGCTTCGATCCCGAAGGCTGGTTCGGCGACAACACCGACGGTGCCGGCCTCGTGCACGACCTGCAGCACAACGCCGGCATCGACCTGGCCGGGCGCGACTTGCTGCTGTTGGGCGCCGGCGGCGCCAGCGCCGGCGTGCTGGGCCCGCTGCTGGCCCAGCGGCCGCGCCGCGTGGTGGTGGCCAACCGCAGCCCGGACAAGGCCCAAGCCCTCGTCGCGCGCCATGCCGCGTGGGCC
>NZ_JBKBVU010000202.1:0-5632 GCF_046289365.1 Caldimonas sp.
GATGGGGTTTTGCGTGGCCATCACGAGGAAGGGCCGGGGCACGGGATGCGTCTGCCCTGCGATGGTGACCTGGTACTCCTGCATCACCTCGAGCAAGGCACTTTGCACCTTGGCCGGGGCGCGGTTGATCTCGTCGGCCAGCAGCAGATGGGTGAAGACCGGCCCCAGCGAGGTGTTGAACTCGCCCGTCTTCTGGTTGTAGATGCGCGTGCCCACCAGGTCGGCAGGCACCAGGTCGGGCGTGAACTGCACGCGCCGGAAGCTGCCGCGCATCACCCGCGCCAGTGTCTTCACGGTGAGCGTCTTGGCCAGACCCGGCACACCTTCGACCAGCAGGTGGCCCTGGGCCAGCATGGCCACCAGCACGCGCTCAAGGAAGTGGTCCTGCCCGACGACGACGCGCTTGACTTCGTAAAGCACCCTCTGCATCTGCTCGGCCACGGCGTTGGGGGAGGTGGTGAGGTCCATGCGGGCGTCCTTTCGTCGGGGGTCCAGAGAAACAAGCGTCAGAAGGGCGACAGGCCCACGGCCGCGGCGGCGTTCTCGATGGGCACGGCAAACCCGATGCCGACGAAAACACGGTGCTCGGTCGGGTTGAGGATGGCGGTGACGATGCCCACGACCTCGCCGTCGGCCGTGACCAGCGGGCCGCCCGAACTGCCGGGGTTGGCCGCCGCATCGAACTGGATCAGGTTGGTCAGAATGCGCTCGCCCTCGGGCGAGCGGAATTCGCGGTCCAGGCCCGAGACCACGCCGGCCGTGGCCGTGGGGCCAATGCCGAAGGGAAAGCCCACGGCCACCACCGCATCGCCCACGGCCAGGTCGCCCGTGGAGCGCAGCGTGGCCGCAACGAGGTCGTCGGGCAGGCTGCGCGGCTTGATCACCGCGAGGTCGTTCTCCGGCTGGGCCGCCACCACGTCGGCCTCGGCTTCATGCCCATCGTCGAAGACCACCTGCAGCCGCGGTGCCCCCATCACGACATGCAAATTGGTGAGGATCAGGCCTTCATCGACGATGACCACGCCGGTGCCGGTGCCGATCTCCCGCTGCTGTCCCTGGGCATTGGGCAGGCTTAGCCCCCGCACGCGCACCACCGAGGGCCGGATCTTCTCGTAGGCCTTGGCCGCCATCGACGGCAGGGGCTTGTTCGCCAGGGTGTGCAGCACCGCCTTGTCGATGTCGTCCTGCGTGAGGCGCCCCAGGGGCTCGCGCCAGGCGTCTTGCAGCAGCGTCAGCGCAAGGCCCAGCAGGCCGCCGGCCAGCACCAGCCCCCAGCGCTCGTGACGCCCCGCCCAAGCCCGCAGGCGGGCCCGGCGCCCGGCAGGCTGCGACACACCGGAGGCGCCGGCGGGGGGGCTGCCCGCGGGAGGGGCCGCCGGGCCCACTGCGGGAGCGTCGGCCGATGGCCGGACCCGCGGTGTCGCAGCACGGGCCGGTTCAGCCGGCCCCACCGGCTTGGAACTGCTGTACAGCGCACGCTTGCCCATCGGTCACCTGCCCCGACCGCCACCTCGTGCGCGATGCCTGCGCAGACGCTCCGTGCGGCGGTGGCGCCGACCGCATGGAATCGCTGGCGGGCGGGTCAGCCCACCTTCCCCCGGACGCTAGCACGTCACAGGCCTGGATGCATCTTGCCGCCGGCAACCCCACAGTGCAAGCGGGTCATGTGCACGCTTCGCTCCGGCTCAGGGCGGCCGAGCGCCGAGCCCTCAAGGCTTGCCCGGCGCGGCGCGGCGCACGAGGCCGCCGGGCACACGGGCGGCGGCCTCCCAGGCCGGCCCCTCGAACCAGGGGTCTCCCCGCAGGAAGGCAGCCAGCAGCTCCAGGCCGTCCAGCCCCCAGAAAGCCCGGCCCTCGACCACCACCGTGGGCACCCCGAACAGGCCCGCGGCCACGGCCTGATCCGTGTTGCTGCGCAGCATGGCCTTGACCGTCTCGTCGCGCGAGGCGGCCAGCAGCGCCTGGGCCTGGCCGGGTGCGAGCGCCTCGGCCAGCGCCTCGAGTTGGGCGGTCTCGCCGGCGGCCTCGCCGCTGCGCCACACCCGGCGCAGCACCGTTTCGCAGGCGAAGCGGTTGGCCGCTCCCGGCACAGCCGAGGCCTGCCCATGGGCCAGCAGCAGGCGCGACAGCGGCAAGGGGTTGAACGGGTGGACCGCCGGCATCACCAGCGGGAGGTCCAGACGGTGTGCCAGCCAGGCCACCTGGCGGTAGGTCCAGTCCCGCTTGGGCGGGATCTCGGCCGGCCCGAGCTGGCCCCAATGCTGCAACAGCCCCGCGAACAGCACCGGCCGGTAGCTCACGGCGCACGACAGGCCTTCGAGCACCTGAGGCAGCCGCTCGAAGGCCAGGTAGGCATACGGAGAGACCGGGTCGAACCAGAACTGCAGTGTTTTCATGATCCCTCCGGGGACATGCGCGCTGCGGCCTGCCGGCGCGCGGGCAGTTGCTTCCATACCGCGCGCTTGTCGCCATCGCTCATCGTCGACCAGGCGGCGATCTCCTGCAGCGTGCGGTGGCAGCCCTCGCACCAGCCGGTGGCCGCGTTCATGCGGCACACGCTGACGCAGGGGCTCGGGACCCGCCCCGGCTGGGGCGGCGACGGCACACGAGGGCTCACAGCACCACGTCCTCGACCGGTGCGCCCGTGAGCGCCACCAGTTGCTGCGGCGCCACCGGAAAGACCCCGTTGGGATGCCCCGCCGCGGCCCACACCACATCGAAGCGGAAGAGCTCGCGGTCGATCAGCATGACCGGCGGCTGCAGATGCGCCACGGGCGACACGCCCCCGATCGAGAACCCGGTGCGCTCCTTGACGAACCGTGCATCCGCGCGCGCCAGCGATCCGACCAGCGCGGCCACCTTGCGCTCGTCCACGCGCTTGTCGCCCGAGGTCACGACCAGCACCGCGGCATCGTCGGCCTGGCGGCGGAACACGATGCTCTTGGCAATCTGGCCCACCACGATGCCCAGGGCATCGGCCGCCTCCTGGGCCGTGCGCGCGGCCACCTCCAGGAACACCGGCGGCTGCGGATGACCGGCTTGCGCCAGCGCCCGGGCCACGCGCTGGAAGCCCTCGGGGCGTTCGCTCAGATCGGCGGGGGCGACGACACTCATGCCGCGGCCTCCTCGCGCACACGCTTGGCCAGCAGGGCATTGGCGGCACGCGACACCGGCTTGCGGCCCAGCACGCGCGAGATGAAATCGCCCGCATCGACCAGCGCCTGTAGATCGATGCCGCAATCGATGCCCAGGCCCTGCAACAGGAAGACCACGTCCTCGGTGGCCACGTTGCCGGTCGCCCCCTTGGCATAGGGGCAACCGCCCAGGCCCGCCACGCTGGCATCGAAGTGGTGGATGCCCATCTCCAGGCAGGCGTAGATGTTGCCGATGGCCTGGCCGTAGGTGTCGTGGAAATGGCCGCTCACCTCGTGCAGCGGGTAGTGGCGCAAGGCCCGCTCCATCGCGGCGCGTACCTGGCGCGGCGTGCCCACGCCGATGGTGTCGGCCACCCCCACGTGCTGCACGCCGATGTCCTTCATCAGGCGCACCACCCGCTCGACCTCGTCGGGTGAGACCTCCCCTTGGTAGGGGCAGCCCACGGCGCACGAGATGGCCCCGCGCACCTTCAGGCCCTGCTCGCGCGCGGCCTGCACGACCGGGCGGAAGCGCTCGATCGATTCCTCGATCGAGCAGTTGATGTTGCGCCGGCTGAAGGCTTCGCTGGCCGCACCGAAGACGACGATCTCGTCGGGCCGGGTGGGCAACGCCGCCTCCAGGCCCTTCATGTTGGGCACAAGCACCGAGTAGCGCACGCCCGGCTGGCGCTGCAGGCCGGCCATCACCTCGGCGTTGTCGGCCATCTGAGGCACCCATTTGGGGGAGACGAAGCTGGTGACCTCGATCTCGCGCACACCGGCGGCCTGCAAGCGGTGGACCAGCTCGATCTTGTGGGCCGCTGGCACGGGCTGCTTCTCATTTTGCAGGCCATCGCGCGGGCCCACGTCGACCAGGGTGACACGTTCAGGAAACATCGCCAATCTCCAGCAAAGCACTCGGATTGTGCCCCCCAAAAGTAGGGGGGAACTCCACCTTAATGGGGATGGCCGACCCATGCCGGGAAGAGAAAAATTCCCCCATCACGAGGACACCCGCCATGGACCCCCGCACCCATCGCCTCCAGATCGCCACCCGCATCCACTTCGCCCTGCTGCGCGAACTGGGCAGCGGCATCGACGTGGGCTTGATGCTCAGCCGCGAGCTCTACGCGCTGGACGTGCTCAACGTGTGCCGCGCCAGCGAGAACGAGGAGCTCGAACGCCTGGCCGAGCAGTTCGTCCACGCCAGTCTGCCGCGCCCGCTGGCCGTCCCCCCGTCTACCCGCCCGGCTGCCCGCCGTGGCCGCGCCTGGTGGCGCACCCTGGGCTCGGCCCTCGGGCCGGCCGCCCTGGCCGCCCGCTGACGCCCAAGGCGCGGCGGGCGCCTTCACGACACCGTCAGCCGCAGCAGTTCGGCGCCCTCGGCCACCTGGTCGCCCACCCCGTACAGCAAGGCTTCGATCACGCCATCGGCCGGGGACGCGATCGTGTGCTCCATCTTCATCGCCTCCATCACGACCAGAGCCTGGCCCTTCTTGACGGCCTGGCCGGCACTCACATGCAAGGCCAGCACCTTGCCGGGCATCGGTGCGGTCAGCCGACCGCCGTCGTGACCGCCCTCGCCCGCATGGGCGATCGCGTCGATCCATTGGAGCGCGGCCACGCCTTCGGGGGCGAACACATGGAAATGCTCGCCCTGGCGGTACACCGTCAGGCGCCAGCGGGATTCACCCAGCACCACCTCGTGCACTTCGGCCGAGCGTGCATGCACCTGCAGCGGCTGCCGCTGCCCCCCCAGGTCGAGCATGTGCCGGCCATCGTGCAGGTATTCGAGGAAGGCCACATGACGCTCGCCGCCGGCCTCGATTTCCATGCGCCGGCGCGCCGTGCCATGCAGCCGCCAGCCGTCGCGCCGGCTCCAGGGGTCGGCATCCTGCAGCGCCGCCTCGTCGGCCAGCACACGCGCGGCCACACCGGCCACCGCACAGGCCAGGGGCAGGCCGGGCCGGCCGAAGAGATGAGCGCGCTCGCGCTCGATCAGCGCGGTGTCGAGGTCGGCCCCGGCGAATGACGCGCTGGTCACCACACGGCGCAGGAAGGCCACGTTGGTGTGCAGGCCCACGATGTGGATCTCGGCCAGCGCCGCATCGAGCCTTGCCAGGGCCTGCTCGCGCGTGTCGCCATGCACGATCAGCTTGGCGATCATCGAGTCGTAGTGGGGGGAGATCTCGTCGCCCTCGCGCACGCCCGCGTCCACGCGCACCGGCGCCACCGCGAATTCGCTGGCCTGTGCCGGCAGACGGAAAACCCGCAAGGGCCCGGTGGCGGGCAGGAAGTTGGCCTCAGGGTTCTCGGCGCACAGCCGCGCCTCGATGGCATGGCCGCGGATGCGCAACTCCTCCTGCCGCGCCGGCAGCGGCTCGCCGGCGGCCACGCGCAACTGCCACTCCACCAGGTCATGGCCGGTGATGGCCTCGGTGACCGGGTGCTCCACCTGCAGCCGCGTGTTCATCTCCATGAAATAGAAGCGGCCGTCT
>NZ_JBKBVU010000203.1:0-5606 GCF_046289365.1 Caldimonas sp.
TCGCGAGATTCTTGCGGCTCCACGCGTCCCACACTTGCCGCCCGAACTCCAAAATGCCGAGGTCAGGCGGGCGTTTTTCCAGCGTGGCCCTTTGCAGCGCGGCCATGCTCTGGTTGGCCGTGCCACCGACGAAGGCGGCCAGCGGCGCACGCTTGAAGATGTCCACGATCACCGGCGTCTGCCGGTCTTGGTAATGGAAAGCGAGCTTCCACTTGAAGGCCTCGCCCAAGGTGTCCAGCGCCTCGATACCGTCGAGATCGCCTTGGGCAGCAAGGTCGGCCACCTGCATGATGGCTGCACGCACCGTTTCGAAAGCCGCCTCGGCGCTCGCGCCGAGCGATGAATACCAGCCATGGGTGTCGGAGTAGCTCAGCTTGGCGTCGGACTTTTTGTCCTCGGTATCTTTGCGTGAGAACACGCCGAACTTGAACGAGGAACCGCCCCAGATGCTGCCCATCTCATCCAGGCGGGATTCGATCCAGTAGGTGAAGCTCTCCTTCGAGCCGGCCTGGGTGTACTCGTCCAGCGTCATCGTGGCCAGGCGGGTGCGCGGCCACGTAGCGAGGAACTCGTCCCAAAGGGCGTACTGCCGCTGGAAGTTGCTCATGGCCGGGACTCCTCCGCGGGGCTGAACAGGGCCGCTTCGAAGGCGGCCCAGGCGGATTGGCGCAGGGCGGCGGCTTCGGCGCTTTTCGCCTGAGCCGCCTGCATCTGTGTATTCAGGTCTGTCAGAAGTGCCTGTTGACGATTCACCGGAATTGCTGGAACCGGCAGACTGGCCACCTCCTTGCTGTTGATGGACGCCAAGTTGGTGGTTCGTTTGGCTTTGCTGCGGAAGTATGCTTGCCCATGACTGCTGTTGATGACAGCCAGCACGTACTCGGGCAACAAATGGCTGCGATCAACGCGTACACGAAGCACGTGGTTCTGATGCACACAGTCCGCAATTTCGCCGCGCCAAATGGCGCCGCGTCCCACCAAGTCCGGGCTGTTGCCTTCGCACAGGAGCACGTCGCCGACCTCCAGGCGAAGCTTCTGCATGTCGGTGTCGGGCACGTTGATGTACTTGATCTCGCGTAGATCAAGCACCCCACGCTGCACGTTGGCGACTCGCAGGTACGGACGAGCATGCATCCCCGGCCTGTTCGCTGGCGATTTCTGGATGCCATAGCTGACTTTGGCCATCTGACCTAGAGGTGTCAGTGTGACGCTCCCGGCTGCGATGGGCGATTGGGTTTGTGCGCGCAATATTCCCTCGTGACTCCACCGCTCCACATCCTTGAACCGCGCGACGAACACCGGTCGATCCGGCAGCGGCGGAGGCGGCGAAACGCCGAGCGCCGCTTCAAACGCCTGCCAGGCAGCTCGCTCGATGGCTTCGGCCTCTTGCTCCAAGACGGCGGCGCGGGCCAGCGCGTCGGTGTAAGCGGCAACAAGGGCGTCCTGTTCGTCGAGCGTGGGGATTGGAATGCGTAGTGCCTCGAACTGCGCCGGGCGAATTCGAGCCTTGGTCGTATTGCCTGAACGCAGCCGACTCACCCGCTTCTGAAATGCGGAGGTGCGAATGACCAAGCGCAGATATTCCGCGCGAACCTTGCCGTGATCGACAGCATAGACGGGATACTCGGCACTTACCGCCAGATGATCGAGCGAGTCTGGCACAACGCAAAGCGAGCCTTGCGCAACGCGAATCTTCGAGATGACGAGATCGCCCGGCAATGCTTCGAACAATGGTCCCTTGTACCCTCGCTTTTCTTCCTCACCTCGGATATGTAGCTCGCCTCCGAAGCTGATCTTTGCGATGACATTCAGGGCGTCTAGCGGGCGTGCCTCGCGGTTGATGGCCTGAATCTTCCGGGCGATAAAGTCACTCAGCGGGTGTTCTTGGTAGGTGCCAGCGTGTTTGGCTTCTTCATCCTCGATCCAGCGCTCAATCTCCCTCCACCGCCGGATCACGCAGCGGAGGGCGCCGGAAAATTTGGCGTAGCCTCCGGCTGCGCGCCGCTGGCAAGCCAGACTTCAAACTCGCGATAGGCCTGCAGAACGTTCGGCAAATCGTTTGCCACACCCTCGCCGGTCTCGCCCGTGGAGGTGATGCCGACCGCCTTGGGCGCCGCCACGAAGACGGGGTAGTCGAACAGCTCGCGCACGCGGGCCCAAAGCGCCGCGGTGTGGGCCTCGTCGATGGTCTTGTACTTCGCCTTCAGCTCCGACAGCAGGGCGTCGCTGCGCTTTTGCGCGGAGGCCAGTGCGGCGCTGGCCTGCTTCTTCAGTTCGGTTGCGGTCTTCTTGTGCGCCTTGTCGGCCTCGCCCGTCCAGGCCGGCCTGCTCTGCACGGTGGGTCTGGCCTGCCGTGGATAGGCAGGTGCCTCGCCGTGCTGCCAAGGCAGGAGCGTGCGTTGCACGCCCAGGGCGGCCAGTTCGTCGAGCAGACGTTTTACCTCGGCATCTTCCCCGCAGAGAATGCGCGGAGCATAGGCGGCGTGGGCTTCGTTGCGCTGCTGGTCGAAGCGGGCATCCAGCTCCGCATGTGCTTGCGCCCAGGCCGCTTCCCACTGCTCGGTTTCCGCGTCCGTAAACTTGCGCAGGAACACCAGCGAGGCTTTGACCGTGGCATTGCTGGAGCGGAAGGTTTCTTCCGGCAGGCTGACCACAGCCAGCAGCTTGGCCCGGCCCTCGGCCCAGCGGCGCAGCCAGGCCAGGGACGGGTTGTTGAGGTTGCCGTCTGGTAGCACGATGCCCATGCGCCCGCCGGGCTTGAGCAGGTTGAGGCAACGCTCGACAAAGATCAATTCGGTAGGGCGGTTGTTTTTGCCCTTGCCGATCTCGAACAGGTCGAGGATGGGCAGCCCTTTCCTTCCATGTTTATCGGCTTGAGTGGCCGCGTTCAGCAACCGTTCATGGCTTTGCCGCCACGGATCGCCATAGCGTTTTTCACAACGTTCGATGTATTCCTTGTTGGTTGGCACGCGGGTTTCGTCGCTGCCGCCGACCTTTTGGTCGCTGCCGACGTTGGAGCCGAACGGCGGATTGGTAAGCACCAGGTCGAACCGCCCACCGAAGATGCCGTTGATGTCGAGCAGGCCGTCGTGATAGTGGATGCCGCCGTGCCCGTCGCCGTGCATGATCATGTTCATCTTGGCAGTACGGGCCGCGCGCGGCTCGGCGTCGGTGCCGTAGATGCACTGCCAGGCCAGTCGGCCGACACGGGTGTCGATGGGCTTGTTGTCGTCGCCGCTGGGCAGCAGCTCTTGGTTGAGGCGTGCGAAGGCTGCCTCGATCTGGCGTTCCTCCTCGTCTTGCGGCAGGCCGAGGGCTTCGATACGGGCTCGCTCGGCGTCTTTCTGTCGCTGGATGTCGGCCACGATCTGCGCGCGCACGTGCTCGAACGCGCGAATGAGAAACCCGCCCGATCCGGCAGCGGGGTCACAGATGAGTTCGCCTTCCTTGGGGTTGAGCAGGTCGACCATGAATTCCACCACCGGACGCGGGGTGAAGAACTGGCCCAGCTCCCCACGGAAGGTGGTGCCTAGGAACTTCTCGAACGCAAGGCCCTTGATGTCGTCGCCGGTCTTGGAGAGATCGAAACGCTCAAGCTGCTTGACGATGCGCCGGAAAGTCGCTTCCGAGATGTCGAGCTTATCGGTGTCGGTGAACAGATCGTCGGCGCGGTAGTACGCTTTTGTCTGGTCGAACAGCCCGTCATGCACGGCAGGGTCGGTGGGCAAACGCACCTGGGCGCGTTTGTCGAGATACTCGGTGGTGAAGGTGCCGTGCAGCCCGGAGCGCTCGACGTACATCTTGATGAAGAGGATCTTCGAGATGGTGTCGAAGGCCCGACCAGGGTCCATCTTGTGCACGTCGCGCAGGATGCTGTGGCAGACGAACAGCAGGTCCTGGAATTCCTTGCGGTTGAAGGCGCGCAGGCTGTCCAGCACCTCCTTCAGGCGCTTGGCGTCACCCCAGTCGGTCGCTTTGGGGATTTCGTTGATGGCAACGAACTCGCCGGGGGTACGCGCCACCAGTTTGAACACGGCCGTGTGGCGCTGGTTGGTGGCGATGAAGATCTCGCAGCCCGACGCCACGGTGTAGGACGCCGCCTGGTAGTAGTCCTTCTCCTGAATCTCGATGGTGTCGGTCTTGCATTCGACGACGAGCACCGGAAAACGCTTGTTGACTCGATCATCGGCAGATTGCCAGACAACGATATCGGCGCGCGGGCTGCGATGACCGTGCTGGGTCCGCTGCTCCTGATCCATCTGGTCGAGCGAATAGCCGTAGTGCTCGACCAACGTGCGAATGAAGCGCTGGCGAACGATCTCCTCCGGCTTGGCGCTGATATCGCGCCACTCCTTGCGCAGGGGAATCCACAGCCAGTGGCCTTCTTGGTGGAGCGCGTCCGGTTGACTTGGAAACGGCAAGCTGGGGGTGTAGGTGGGTTTTTTGATCTTGGCCATACGCGTTGCTTCGCTCATTCCCGCGGTTGTTTCTCTTCATCCGCGCCCCCGGCGCGCACCCAGTCGTCCACTTCGGAGAGCTTGAACTTCCACAGCCGCCCGACACGGTGCGCCGGCAGCCCCCGGTGTTCCCGCCAGCGATAGACGGTGTCCTTGGCCACGCCCAAGTGCTGGGCGACCTGCTCGACGGAAACCCATGGTTCGGTGGTCATGGCGTGCACGCTTGCCAACTGGAAGCGCCTCAAGTGGATGAAACCGGATGAAAGTCTATCAGCGGAATGATGCCCTCCCAAGCTTGGCTTCTACCCTCCACAGCGCGTCAATCGCATCGTCGCGATCCCCTGGAGATGCCGATGGAAACTTGCCCCAAGCTCACCCCGACCCAGGCCTTGCTGCTGCGTGCCGCCGCCCGCCGCGCCGATGGGCACGTGATCCCGCCCGACACCCTGCGTGGCGGCGCGCGGGTCAAGGCGATGACCGCGTTGATGCGGCGAGAGTGGATCGAGGCCAGTGACGGCGGCTTCGTGCTGACCGATGCTGGCTATGCCGTGGTCGGGCGCCAGCGGCCCGTGCCGGCGGAGGATGGCCAGCCGGTCAACGCGTCTGACGCCCCCCAACTTCTGGAGCGCATCCCGCTTCGCCCCGGCAGCAAGCTCGCCGCGTTGGTGGTGGCGCTGGGCCGCCCACAGGGGGCCAGCTGCCTGCAACTGATGCTGGCCACCGGCTGGCAGCCCCATTCGGTGCGCGGGGCGATTTCCGCCTTGCGCCGTCGCCTGGGCTTGAACGTGGTGCTGACGCGCAACGCCGCCGGCGAGCGGGTGTACCGCATCGGCTGACGGTTGGCCGCGCCGCAGCGGGCCGGAATTCAGTTCCGACCCTTGGGGTACGCACGACATGCGTACCCTGGCCGTCCTTCCGACCGATGGCGTTGGCGGCGGCGCCAAGGTGCAAACCGCAAACCCTGCAAACCAAGGTTTGCACCCTGCCGGTGGCGAAGCGCCGCGCTCGCGCCCCCCCGTATGGGAACTTCGCCAGGAAGGACCCCTTTCGCCTGGCGCAGCCGATGGGGTCACGAAACGTGAGGGCGCCCCTGTTCGAGTCGGCTGCAACGATGGTGAATGATCGTCACCATCATCACGACCGTCACCG
>NZ_JBKBVU010000204.1:0-5561 GCF_046289365.1 Caldimonas sp.
AACATGATCACGGCGCTGGTGCGCGCGGCCGCGACGAAGATCGGGTAGAGCTGGCGCAGCGACAGCTCGCGATAGATCACCGTCGAGACAAACAGCGCATAGGCCGCCGCCACCACGGCCGCTTCGGTGGGCGTGAACACCCCCAGGCGCAAGCCCACCAGAATGATGACCGGCAGCATCAGGGCCCACAGCGATTCGCGCAGCGCCACGCGAATCTCGCGGGCCGATTTGCGAGGCGGCGGCACGATGCTGTCTTTGCGCACCAGCCACCACCAGGTGCACCACAGCGCCGCGCCCAGCAGCAGGCCCGGCACGATGCCGGCCATGAAGAGCTTGGCGATGGACACGTTGGCCGCCACGCCGAAGATCACGAAGCCGATGCTGGGCGGGATGACCGGGCCGATGATGCCGGCCGAGGCGATCAGGCCGCCCGAGGTGGCTTTGTCGTGTCCGGCCTTGACCATCATCGGCAGCAGCAAGGCCGTGAGCGCGGCAGCATCGGCCACCGCCGAGCCCGACAACGCCGCCATCAGGCAGGCGGCCATCACCGCCACATAGCCCAGGCCGCCCTTGACATGGCCCACCAGGGCCAGGGCCAGGTTGACGATGCGCTGCGACAGGCCGCCGACGTTCATGATCTCGCCGGCCAGCATGAAGAAGGGAACGGCCAGCAGCGGAAAGCTGTCGGCGCCGTTGATGAGGTTTTGCGCGAGGATCTGCGCGTCGAAGAGGTCGAGGTGCCACATCATCGCCACCCCGCTGACCAGCAGGGCAAAGGCGATGGGCACGCCCAGCGCCATGGCGCCGAGCAGCGACAGGAGGAAGACGGCCACGGTCATCGAAGAGCTCCTTCAGCGCGCCCGGGAGGTGGTACCCGCACCGCGAGGATCGGCTGTGTGCAGGCGCTGGTGTTGAGCGAGGTCCTCGGACTCCGCCACCTGCACCAGGTCGGCATCGGTGAGCCGGCCGCGCAAGGCTTTGAGGAGATCGAGCACCAGCAGCACGGCGGCAGAGATGGCGAACACCACGCCAGGGGCGTAGAACCAGCCCATCGACAGGCCGGAGACGGGGGCTTGCACGTCCCAGTTGATGCGCAGTTGCTGCCAGCTCCCCTCGAAGACCAGCCAGCAGATGGCAAGCATCAGCCCATGGCCCAGCACCAGGCAGGCTTTCTTGCCGGAGCGCGGGAGCAGGGCCACGACGATGTCGGTGCCCAGGTGGCCCTTGTCCTTCAGCGCGACGATCGCGCCCAAGAAGGTCACCCACACAAACAGCCAGCGTGACAGTTCCTCAGACACCGTGATGCCGGAGTTGAAGGCGTAACGCAGCACCACGTTGCCGAACACGAGCAACACCATCGCGGCCAGGAAGGCGGCGATCAGGCCGTCGAGCACACGGCAGTAGCGATCGATGAGTCGGTTCACCCGCGGTTCTCCTGTGAGGCCCGGCCTGCCACGCAGCGCACCGGGCCGGGAGCCGCCGCCCGACCGGGCAGGAGTCGGGCGCCAGTCATGATCGAATAATGTACGAACTGGTTAGTTTTTCATTAGGGACTTACCCGCAATCCTCGCCCCCTTGGCGAGCAGGCGGTCGCCATGGCCTGCCTATTTGCGGACGTAGCGGACGATGAGGTCAACGATGCTGGCGCGCCGGGCGGCCAGGGCCTCGGGCGAGGCCATGTCGCGTTTGAAGATCAGCGAAAAGGTGTGCCGGTTGGACACGTTGAAGAAGCACAGCGCGCTGATCGACATGTGCAGATCCACCGGGTCGAGGTCGTCGCGGAAGACCCCGGCCGCGCAGCCGCGCTCGTAGACCGTGCGCACGGCATCGATGGCTGGCACGTTGAGCTGCTGGATCGTCTGGGACTGCGCCAGGAATTCGCCGCGGTGGATGTTTTCATTCATCACCAGCCGGATGAAGTCGGGGTTGGCGTTTTGATAGTCGAAAGTGAAGGCCACCAGGGTGCGCAAGGCCTCCTCGGGGGGCAGGTCTTCCAGGTGCAGTTCGCTCTCGATGTGGCGGATGCGGCGGTAGGCCTCCTCCAGCACGGCGATGTACAGGCCTTCCTTGCTGCCGAAGTAGTAGTAGATCATCCGCTTGCTGGTGCGCGTGAGTTCGGCGATCTCGTCGATGCGCGCGCCGGTCAGTCCCTTGGCCGCAAACTCCCGGGTGGCCACCTCCAGGATGTCCTGCATGGTGCGCTCCGGGTCGTTCGTACGGGGGCCGGCGGCCGGCTTGCGCGCCGGCCTCGACGAGGCCGAAGCGGGTGCACGGACCATTTCGTTCACTGGGGCGCGAGAAGGCATGGGCGATGGGCGCAGACGGAGGAGTCATGATTATCGTCGGCGTCGACGCATCGGCACGGGCCGGAACCGTCGTGTGGCACGGCCGTCCAACGAAAGCCCGTGTCTGCCCGCCCTTCAACCCACTGGATGTGCATGATGAAGCTTCCTCCCGTTCCTGCCGCCGGGGCGCGGCGCGCGGCCGCCGGCCTGGGGCTGGCGCTGGTCGGGGTGCTGGTCGGCTGTGCGTCGGGCTACGATCCCGGCCCGCTGGGCCCCGGCGCCAGCGAGGCCGAGCTGCGCGCCCGCATGGGGGCACCCACCGGCGAGCATCTCGGTCCCGATGGCCTGCGCCGGCTGGAATACGCCCGCGGATCCTACGGCCGGCACACCTACATGATCGACCTCGACGCCCAGGGGCGTGTGAGTCGATGGACCCAGGTCCTGGCCGAGCCGCATTTCAACGCGCTGCCCACCGGCATCACCCGCGCCGAGCTGCTGTACCGGCTGGGTCGCCCCTCGGAGGAACGACGCATCCCGCGCCGCAACGAGATCGTCTGGTCTTACCGCTACGAATCGCCCTTTTGCCAATGGTTCCAGGTGAGTCTGGACGTCTCCACGCAGCGGGTCACGGAAACCGGGTATGGTGTCGATCCCTTGTGTGATGTGGCTGACGAAGAGGCCCGCTTGTTCCTGCGCAGCGGCGCGTCGGCATGGACCCTGACCGGACGATGATCAAGCTCTACGGCATTGCCAACTGCGACACCGTGAAGAAGGCACGGCGCTGGCTCGATGAGCACGGCGTGGCCTACCAGTTCCATGACTTCAAGAAGCTGGGGGTTCCCGAGGACCGGCTGGAGCATTGGCTGGCCGCCGTCGGCGCCGAGCGCCTGCTGAACCGCCAGGGCACGACCTGGCGCCGCCTCGACGCCGCAGCCCAGGCGCGGGCGCTCGATGCGGCAGGCGCCCGCGCGCTGATGCTCGCGCAGCCCAGCGTGATCAGGCGACCCGTCGTCGAAGCCGGCGCGCGCGTGCTGGTGGGCTTCGACGAATCAGCCTACGCCAGTCTCACGCGCTGACGCGCGCGATGCGGCGTCCACGGCCGGGGCGGGCCGGCCTGCGGCGTGGCCCGGGGCTCAGGCTGCGAGCAACTGCCGCAGCACGTAAGGCAGGATGCCTCCGTGCTGGTAGTACTCCACCTCGATCGGGGTGTCGATACGAAGCCGCACCGCCACCTCCTGGCGGCTGCCGTCGGCGCGCTGGATCACCAGGGTCACATCGGCCTGGGGCCTGAGCTCGCCACCGATGATGATGTCGATCAGCTCGTCGCCCTGGAGACCCAGGCTCTCCCACGAATCGCTGCCCTTGAACTGCAACGGCAGCACGCCCATGCCGACCAGGTTGGAGCGGTGGATGCGCTCGAAGCTGCGGGCCACCACGGCCCGGATGCCCAGCAACTGCGTGCCCTTGGCGGCCCAGTCGCGGCTCGAGCCGGTGCCGTACTCCTCGCCGGCGAAGATCACCGTGGGCGTGCCCTGGGCAAGGTACTTCATCGCGGCGTCATAGATGAACATCTTCTCGCCGCTGGGCTGGAAGAGGGTGAGCCCGCCTTCCTCGCGTGAGCCGTCAGGCAGCGGCGGGATCATCAGGTTCTTGATGCGCACGTTGGCGAAGGTGCCGCGCATCATCACCTCGTGATGGCCCCGGCGCGAGCCATAGCTGTTGAAGTCGGCCTTGAGCACGCCGTGTTCCTTCAGCCACTGCCCGGCAGGTGAGCTTTCCTTGATCGAGCCGGCCGGCGAGATGTGATCGGTGGTGATCGAGTCGCCGAACAGGGCCATGATGCGTGCGCCCTTCACTGAGGCATCGCT
Organism: Caldimonas sp.; assembly: GCF_046289365.1. Taxonomy (NCBI): domain Bacteria; kingdom Pseudomonadati; phylum Pseudomonadota; class Betaproteobacteria; order Burkholderiales; family Sphaerotilaceae; genus Caldimonas; species Caldimonas sp. The sequence goes on from NZ_JBKBVU010000204.1 coordinate 4,154, forward strand.
GGCCCGGGGCGTCAGCGTGAAGTCGCGGAAGAAGGGGGGTTCGGCGATGTAGGTGGACTTCGGCCAGTCGTAGACATCGCCTTTGGCGCCTTCGATCTGGTTCCACAGCTTACCGGGCTTGGCCCGAACCTTCTCGTAGTTCTCCTTGAACGCCTTGCGGTCCATCGCGAACTTCATCAGCGCGTAGACCTCGTCGCTGCTGGGCCAGATGTCACCGAGGTAGACATCGCGCCCGCCTTTGCCCTGGCCCACCGGCTGGGTCATCAGGTCGCGTGTGACATTGCCGGCGATCGCATAGGCCACCACCAGCGGGGGCGAGGCCAGGAAGTTGGCCTTCAGGTTGGGGTGGATGCGGGCCTCGAAGTTGCGGTTGCCCGAGAGCACGGCCGCGCACACCAGGTCATTGCGGGTGATGACCTCGTTGATCTCGGGGGCCAGGTCGCCGGCATTGCCGATGCAGGTGGTGCAGCCATAGGCGGCCACGTGGAAGCCCAGCTTTTCCAGGTAAGGCAGCAAGCCGGCCTTTTCGAGGTACTCGGTGACGATGCGCGACCCCGGGGCCAGCGAGGTCTTGATGTGCGGCGCCACCTTCAGGCCGGCTTGCACCGCCTTTTTGGCCAGCAGGCCCGCAGCCAGCAGCACACCCGGGTTGGAGGTGTTGGTGCACGACGTGATCGCGGCGATCAGCACGTCGCCGTTGCGGATCTGCAACCCGTTGGTCGTGGTGTAGACCTGGCCGAGCTTGTCGGCCGGCTGGTTGAAGCCATTGGCCTCGATGGGCTTGCTGAAGAGTTCGGTGAACTTGGCCGACAACTGGCCGATCTCGATGCGGTCTTGCGGGCGCTTGGGGCCGGCCAGGCTGGGGGCGACCGTGCCCAGATCGAGCCTGACGACCTTGGAGTACGTGATGTCGCCACCGGCGAAGTCCTGCGTGCCCGGGACGCCGAAGAGCTTCTGGGCCCGGAAGTAGGCCTCGAAGGCTTCGATCTCGGACTTGGTGCGGCCGGTGCCACGGAAGTACTCGATGGTCTTGTCGTCGACGGGGAAGAAGCCCATCGTGGCCCCGTACTCCGGTGCCATGTTCGCGATGGTGGCCCGGTCAGGCACCGACAGGCTGCGCGTGCCCTCACCGAAGAACTCGACGAACTTGCCCACCACCTTCTCACGGCGCAGGATCTCGGTGACCGTGAGCACCAGGTCGGTGGCGGTGACGCCCTCGCGCAACCGGCCGGTCAGCTCGAAGCCCACCACGTCGGGCGTGAGGAAATAGACCGGCTGGCCGAGCATGCCGGCCTCGGCCTCGATGCCGCCCACGCCCCAGCCCACCACGCCGATGCCGTTGATCATCGTCGTGTGGCTGTCGGTGCCCACGAGCGTATCGGGCACGGCCACCGGCCCTTGTGCGTCT
>NZ_JBKBVU010000205.1:0-5548 GCF_046289365.1 Caldimonas sp.
GCCCGAGCGCTGGTCGACCCCGACACCCAGGAGGTGCTGGGCTACGAGGCGGCCTACGTGGGGGCGGCCACCTATGTGCGCCCGGGGCGCACCACGGCCCTAGGCGAGATCGTGCCGGCCACGGTGGAAGTGCAGTCGGTGCGTCTGGAGATGGGCGTGGGTGACCGCCTCGCCCCGCAGCCGCCGCGCGAGTTCATCAACTACGTGCCCCACGCGCCGCAACAGCCCATCGAGGGCCGCATCGTCTCGATCTACGGCGACGGCGCCACCGCTGGGCAGAACCAGGTCGTCGCACTCAACAAGGGGGCGCGCGACGGCGTCGAGCGCGGCCATGTGATGGCCCTGTGGTCGGCCGGCCGCGTGGTCAAGGACAGCACCTCGCCGGACAAGGCCACGCTGCGCCTGCCCGACGAGCGCCACGGCCTGCTGTTCGTCTTCCGTGTGTTCGATCGCATGTCCTACGCCCTGATCCTGAACGTCAAGGATCCGGTGGTCGTGGGCGACCGCTTCACCCAGCCCTGAGCCCCGGCCCTGATCCGGCCGGGGGCCCCGCCGTGCGGCCGCGCGTGGCCTCGGCAGGGCACCAGCCGCGCCGGGCACCTCCTTCCCGGATGGCTGCGTCCGCCTTGTCCCCCGATGAACTGGCCGCCTGGCTGCGGCTGCTCGAAACCCCCGGCCTGGGCCGCGAGGCGGTGCGCCGCCTGTTGGCCGCCTTCGGTTCGCCCCAGGCCGCCTGCGCCGCGCCGCCCGAGGCCCGGCGCCACCTGCTGTCGCCACAGGCCGCCCAGGCGCTGGAGCAATGCCCGCCGCAGGTGCCGGCCCTGGTGGAGCGCACCCTGACCTGGCTGCGCAACGATGCCCGCCACCATGTCCTGACCCTGGGCGACCCCGCCTATCCTTCCTGGCTGCTGGCCACCGCTGACCCGCCGGTGCTGCTCTATGCGAGGGGAGACCTGGCCTGGCTGCAGGCGCCGTCACTGGCCATCGTCGGCACGCGCCACCCCAGCCGGCAGGGACAGGAGAACGCCCGGGCCTTCGCCAGCCATCTCAGCGAGGTAGGTCTGACCATCGTCTCCGGTCTGGCCCTGGGCATCGACGCCGCCGCCCACGAGGGCGGTCTGAGCGGGCCGGGGCGCACCGTCGCCGTGGTCGGCACCGGGCTGGACCAGGTCTACCCCCGCCGCCACCACGCCCTGGCCGAGCGCATCGCCGCCGAAGGTCTGATCGTCAGTGAGTACCCGCTCGGCACGCCTCCCCTGCCGTCGAACTTCCCACAGCGCAACCGGCTGATCGCCGGGCTGAGCCGCGGCACGCTGGTCGTGGAGGCGGCGGTGCGGTCCGGCTCGCTGATCACCGCGCGGCTGGCCGCCGAACAGGGCCGGGAGGTGTTCGCGATCCCGGGATCCATCCACGCCCCGCAATCGCGCGGCTGCCATGCCCTGATCAAGCAGGGTGCCAAGTTGGTCGAATCGGCCCAGGACATCCTGGAGGAGCTGCACTGGGCCGATGTCCGCCTGCCGGCCCGGGCGCAGCCGGCGCCGTCGGACCCTGGCGAGTCAGACGACCCTGTGCTGGACGCCCTGGGCCACGATCCGGCTTCGCTGGACGTGCTACAGGCCCGCTGCGGCTGGCCCACCGACCGGCTCAGCGCCCGGCTGCTGGAGCTGGAGCTCGAAGGCCGGGTCGAGCGCCTGCCCGGGGGCTTGTATCAGCGCTGCCACCGGGCCTGAGCCGCCGATGTCCCGGCGGGTGGCAGCGGTATTCCGCCCTTGCCGGGCGGGTCGCCTCGGGTATAGTCAGACACATGTTCGATGTGCTCGTCTACCTCTACGAAAACTACTGGCGACCCGACGCCTGCCCGGACCACGATCAGTTGACGCGCAAGCTCTCGGCCGTGGGGTTCGAGAACGAGGAAATTCAGGAGGCTCTGACCTGGCTGGACGGGCTGACCGTGTCGGCCCAGGCCCACGCGAGCGCCCAAAGCGCCTCAGGGGTGCGGGTGTACACGACGGCCGAACACGAGCATTTCGGCCCCGACTGCCTGGGCTTCATCAGCTTCCTGGAATCGGCCGGCGTGCTGCCCGCGCCGATGCGCGAAATGGTGATCGACCGTGCGATGGCCATCCCCGGCGGCCCGGTGTCGCTGGAGGATCTGAAGATCATCGTGCTGATGGTCTTCTGGAGCCTGGGCGAGGAGCCCGACGCGCTGATCCTCGACGAACTCTTCGTCGACGCCCAGGACCGACTGATCCACTGAAGACCCGACGCCCGGCCTGCCTGGGGAACCCGGCGGCGCCACGCGTTCAGTTCAGCAGGCGGCTCGGGTCGGCATCCAGTTTGGCCAGGGCATCGCGGGTGGCACGCACGGTGAGCGCCTCCTCCTCGGCCGGCACGAGCAGACCGGCCTGCAAGAACGCGGCCAGCCGGTGCTGCTGGAACAGCACGCAGCGCCCCGACGGCGCGACGAACAGGCTGAGCTGTTTGCGCAGGCCCTGCCAAGCCAGTTGCACCGCCTCGTTGCGCCCGCGGTAGTCCAGCTTGAACCAGGACCCGACCTGCAGGCCGCGCGCCCAGGCGACCATGGCCGGGCTGGGCACCGAGCCGCCCTCGGCCACCACCTCCAGGTCCGAGGTCTCGTGGCCGGACAGGTCGAGCACCATCGACTCGTCGATCTCGACCTCGGCATCGGGCAGCATCTCCTCCAGCGTCTCCAGCCGCAGCATCAGCTCGTCCAGGCGCTCGGGCGGGATGGCCGCGGTCTTGGCGGTGAAGGCCGCCGCCAGGGAGTTGTTGAGGGTCTGGATGTGCTCGTCCTGTTTGTCCGCGGGGACGCCGGCGCTGGCCATGCCCTCGCGCAGGGTCTTGAGCAGCGGGGGCAGGCGGCGGATCACCTCGGCACGCTCCTCGCGCGACACCTTGGCGCTGGCCGACCAGATCAGATCGGCGGCTGCGCGCTTCATCGCCTTGGTGGGCTCCCCGTTGGCGCCATGCTTGACGGCCGTCATCGCCAGCACGTCGGCCCAGATCTGGAACAGGAAATCGCGCACACCCTCCTGCACCGGCACCTCGTTGAGCATCTTGCGCAGCTCGATCGTGTACTGGATGGCCAGGATCTCGCGCTGCTCGACCTGCTGGGCCAGAGACACCCCTCGCCGCGAGGGCTCGTGCTCGTTGCGGAAGTAATGGTCGAGGAACTTCTCGAACTCCACCAGCACGGTCTGGAACACGCGCCGGCCGGTGTCCGGATAGGCCTCGACCACCTGGACCACACGCTTGATCTCCTTCTCCAGCGTCTCGCTGGCACCGGCGGTGGCGTCGTCGAAACCCATCACGCAGGCGCCCATGCGGTCGATGAGCTTGCGCGCCGGATGGTCGATGGTGGCGAAGAAATCGGGTTCGCTGATGGCCACGCGCAGCACCGGCATCTGCAGGCGTGCAAACCACACCCGCACCGACGCGGGCAGGCGCTCTTCCATCAGCAGGCTCTGGAACAGCAGGGCCACGATCTCGATGGTGGCCCGCTCGATGGGCGACTCGGCCGCCTGCTTGAGTGCCTGCTTGCGCGCCTGCAGGCCCTGCACCAGCGTCGCGGGCTGGACGTCCTGGCCGGCCTGGGCGCTGGCCTGGAACTGCTGCGCCAGCTCGCGCTCGGCATGGGCCATCGCCTCGGACAGCCGCGGCGACGCCGGGTGCACCTGGGCGGTGGCCTCGAATTCGGGCACCTGCCGGCCCACCAGCCGGTTCAGCCGCCCCAGCACCGCCTGGGCCTGCTCGGACGCGCGCAGCAGGTTGGACGCACGCGTCATCAGCCGCGTCTCCTCGCTCACGCCGTGCAGGCTGCCCGTCCCCGACCCGCTGGGAGCGGCGCCGCCGGCCAGGGCGGCGGCCGCTCGTCCTGCGGAGGCAGCCACGCCCGTGTCCCGGGCCCGCCGGATCAGCGGGCGCAGGTCGATCTCGGGCAGCACCCCATGGGCGATCAGCCACTTGTTGGTCTCGTGGTAGGCCAGCACGAGCAGGTGGCCCAGCTCCTCGTGCAGCACGGGCTGCAGGCAACGCCAGGCCTCCAGTCCCAGCCCGGCGCTGCGCCAGGTGCGCAGGATGAGCGCGGCGATCGCCTGGGGGCGCAACAGGTCCGACGGTGGCAGCTCGTCCCGGCGCTCCAGCGCCACGATGCGCGAGCGCAGGTCGGTGAACTCCGAACTGGCCTGGTCCATCGCCGCCAGGGCCAGCCGCGAGCTCAGGATCTCGTGCTCGATGGTGGCGTCATCGACCAGCGACAACTCGGCCCCGCGCGACAGGCTGGCCATCACCGTGGGGGTGACCCCGGTAGACGACAGGGCCCCCTGCCAGGACTGGATCTGCTCAGCGAGCTGGCGGTGCCAGGTCTCGCGCAGACGCTGAAGATCGGCCCAGGCCTCACGGCGGCGCAGCAGGAGTTCGGGCGGGGCCGGCTGGGTGGCCAGTTGCTTGGCCCCCTCCTCCACCGCGGTCATCGCATTGGAGGCCCCATAGAGCACCACGTTCAGGAAGGTCCTGCGGGCCTGGGCAGCGAGCGCCTTGGGGTCGGCAGGGATGGTCATGGTCAGGGGGACGGGGCCTGCGTTCGCAATGTGGTTGCGTCGAACTCTACACCACGGCACCCGCGTTCGGGTCGTCCGGATCGGTCTCCTTGCGGGTGGGCGAGATCAGATCCTCACGCTTGACCCCCAGCCACATCGCAGTGGCCGCGGCGACGAACACCGAGGAGTAAATGCCGAAGCAAATGCCGATCGTCAAGGCCAGGGCGAAGTAGTGCAGCGTGGGGCCGCCGAAGATCAGCATCGACAGCACCATGATCTGCGTGGAGCCATGGGTGATGACGGTGCGGCTCATGGTGCGCGTGATCGCGTTGTCCATGATCTGCGCCGTCGTCATCTTGCGGTACTTGCGGAAGGACTCGCGGATGCGGTCGAAGATCACCACCGACTCATTGACCGAATAGCCCAGCACGGCCAGCACCGCCGCCAGCACCGACAGCGAGAACTCCCACTGGAAGAAAGCGAAAAAGCCCAGGATGATGATCACATCGTGCAAGTTGGCGACGATGGCGGCCACCGAGAACTTCCACTCGAACCGCAAGGCCAGGTAGATCATGATGCCCACGATCGTCATCGCCAGCGCGATGGCGCCGTCGCGGGCCAGTTCGGCGCCCACTTGCGGGCCGACGAACTCGCTGCGCTGCAGACGCAGCGGCTCGCCGCCCGCGGCCTCGCAGACCTGGCGGCTGACCGATTCGCCCTTGTCGGTGACTTCCTGGCGCTGCGCCAGGCGGCCGTCCTCGGCTCGGCACAGGGACTCCATGACCCGGGAGACCACCTCCGACTGCGGCACGTCGCCACGCAGCGGCACGCGGATCAGCACGTCGCGCGAGGTGCCGAAATTCTGCACCTGCACCTCGCCGAAGCCCAGCGACTCGATCTGGCTGCGCACCTTGCCCACATCGGCCGCCTGAGCGTACTGCACCTCCAGGACGGTGCCGCCGGTGAACTCGATCGACAGGTGCAGCCCG
>NZ_JBKBVU010000206.1:0-4172 GCF_046289365.1 Caldimonas sp.
TGACCTTCTCGGACGGGGTCAGCGCCTCGATGTAGGCCGGCCGCGAGAAGATGCGCTCGGCGTACTTGAGCAGCGGCATGGCGTTCTTGGACAGGTCGATGCCATAGTAATCCAGGCGCCACAGCAGCGGGGCGATGGCCACGTCGAGCATCGAGAAGTCCTCGCCCAACATGTACTTGTTCTTGAGGAAGATCGGCGCCAACTGGGTCAGCCGGTCGCGGATCTGGGCGCGCGCGCGCTCGAGCTGCTTGTCGGTGGGCTTGATGCCGCGCGACTCCAGCACGTTGACATGGGCGAACAGCTCCTTCTCGAAGTTGAGCAGGAACAGCCGCACACGGGCGCGCGCCACGGGGTCGCCGGGCATGAGCTGCGGGTGCGGGAAGCGCTCGTCGATGTATTCGTTGATGATGTTGGACTCGTACAGGATGAGGTCGCGCTCCACCAGGATGGGCACCTCGTTGTACGGGTTCATCAGCGCGATGTCCTCGGGCTTGGCGAAGAGATCGACATCGCGGATCTCGAAGTCCATGCCCTTCTCGAACAGCACGAAGCGGCAGCGGTGGGAGTAGGGGCAGGTGGTTCCGGAGTAAAGCACCATCATGGTGGCGAGCTCCTCGTGAGGCGAGAGATCCTAAAAACGAAAGGAGTGGGACGCGTCGGCGGGCCCACTCCGGCGGGGGGTGACGCTGCGCCGCTTCAGCGGCCCGCGTCACGCCCGTCTCATTTCACGTCTTTCCAATAAGCAGCGTTCAAGCGCCAGGCAATGAAGGTGAAACCTGCCAGGAAGATCAGCACCCACACCCCCAGGCGCACACGCTGGTTCTGGGCCGGCTCACCCATCCATTGCAGGAAAGCCACCAGGTCAGCGATGGCCGAGTTGAACTCGGCTTCGGTCATCTTGCCCGGAGTGATCTGCTCGAAGCCGGCAAACACCTCGACGGTCTTGCTCGGATCGTGCGGATCGGGCTGCTGGGCGTAGCGTGCCACGCGCTGGCCTTGCAGCTCCCACATCACATGGGGCATGCCCACGCTGGGGAAGGCCAGGTTGTTCCAGCCGGTGGCCTTGGTGTCGTCGCGGTAGTAGGTACGCAGGTAAGTGTAGAGGTAATCGGCGCCCGAACCCTTGCCGGCGGCCGCGCGCGAACGGGCGATGACGGTGAGGTCGGGCGGATTGGCGCCGAACCATTCCTTGGCCATCTTCGGGTCGATGGCCACCTTCATGGTCTCGCCCACCTTGTCGGTGGTGAACATCAGGTTGTTCTTGATCTGCTCTTCGGTCAGGCCGATGTCGCGCAGGCGGTTGTAGCGCATGAAGGCCGCCGAATGGCAGTTCAGGCAGTAATTGACGAAGAGTTTGGCACCGTTTTGCAGCGCGGCCAGGTCGGTGACCCGCTCTTTGGGGAACTTGTCCCAGGCGATGCCGCCACCGGCCGCATGGGCCGTGGACAGGCCGACACTCAGCACCAGCGCGGCCAGCAGTGTTTGGATCATTTTTTTCATGGGGCAGACTCCGGCGGGCTCAGTGGGCGGCAAAGGTCACACGCTCAGGCACCGGCTTGAACTCGCCCAGGCGCGACCACCAGGGCATGAGCAGGAAGAAGCCGAAGTAGAACAGCGTGCCGATCTGGGAGATCAGTTCGCCCATCGGCGAGGGCGGCTGGATGCCCAGATAGCCCAGCACCACGAACACGAGCACGAACGCGCCGTAGATGTATTTGTGCCAGTCGGGACGGTAGCGGATGGACTTGACCGGGCTGCGATCGAGCCAGGGGAGGAAGAACATGATGATCACGGCCCCTCCCATCACCACCACGCCCCAGAACTTGGCATCGAAAGCCTTGAGCAGACCGGCGGCCACCACGGCACCGACGATGATGGCCAGCTTGCCCTTGGCGCCAAAGCCGCCCCGCAGCACCGCCAGGATGGCGCCCAGCGCGACCAGCACCACGAGCACGTTGACCATCAGGTCGGTGGTGGCGCGCAGCATCGAGTAGTACGGCGTGAAATACCACACCGGGGCGATGTGCGCCGGGGTCTTCAGCGGGTCGGCCGGGATGAAGTTGTTGAACTCCAGGAAGTAGCCGCCGAACTCGGGCGCGAAGAACACCACGGCCGAGAACACCATCAGGAAGACGCTCAGCGCAAAGATGTCGTGCACCGTGTAGTACGGATGGAAGGGAATGCCATCGAGCGGACGGCCCTGGGCATCCTTCTTGGCCTTGATCTCGACGCCATCAGGGTTGTTCGAGCCCACTTCGTGCAGCGCGATGATGTGCGCCACCACCAGGCCCAGCAGCACCAGCGGGATGGCGATGACGTGGAAGCTGAAGAAGCGGTTCAGGGTGGCGTCGGAGACCACGTAGTCGCCGCGGATCAGCAGGGCCAGGTCGGGGCCGATGAAGGGCACGGCAGCGAACAGGTTCACGATCACCTGGGCCCCCCAGTAGGACATCTGGCCCCAGGGCAGCAGGTAGCCGAAGAAGGCCTCGGCCATCAGGCACAGGAAGATCGCGCAACCGAAGATCCACACCAGCTCGCGCGGCTTGCGGTACGAGCCGTAGAGCAGCCCGCGGAACATGTGCAGGTAGACGACGATGAAGAAGGCCGAGGCACCCGTGGAGTGCATGTAGCGGATCAGCCAGCCCCAGGGCACGTCGCGCATGATGTACTCGACCGAGGCGAAGGCGAGGTTCGCATCGGGCTTGTAGTGCATCACAAGGAAGATGCCGGTAACGATCTGGATCACCAGCACCACGAGGGCCAGCGAGCCGAAGACGTACCAGAAGTTGAAATTCTTGGGCGCGTAGTACTCGCCCATGTGCTCGTTGTAGAGCTTGGTGAGCGGGAAGCGGTTGTCGATCCAGGTCAGCAGCTTCTGGCCCGCGGTGGCGCCGACGGGCGCCTCTTTGAATTCAGCCATGGGGTGTCACCTTTTCTTGTCCGTGCATCAGGGCTCAGGCCTGCTTGTCCTCACCGATCAACAGCTTGGTGTCGGACAGGTACATGTGCGGCGGCACTTCCAGGTTGTCCGGTGCAGGCTTGTTCTTGAACACGCGCCCGGCGATGTCGAAGGTGGAGCCGTGACAGGGACACAGGAAACCGCCCTGCCAGTCGTCGGGCAGCGAGGGCTGGGCGCCCGGCGTGAACTTGGAGACGGGCGAGCACCCCAGATGCGAGCAGATGCCCACCCCCACGAAGATCTCGGGCTTGATCGAGCGATGCTGGTTGCGCGCGTACTCCGGCGTGGGGTACTGGGTGCGCTCGGAGTTCGGGTCGGCCACCTGGGACTCGGTCTTGGCCAGCGATTCGAGCTGCTCGGGGGTGCGACGCAGGATCCACACCGGCTTGCCCCGCCACTCCACGGTGATCATCTCGCCCGGCTTGAGCGTGCTGATGTCCACCTCGACCGCAGCACCGGCGGCACGGGCACGCTCGGACGGCTGGAAGGTGCTGACGAAGGGGATGGCGGTGGCCACGCCGCCGACAGCGCCCGCGCCACAGGCAATGGCGACCCAGGTGCGGCGGCTCTTGTCCACTTGCTGATCACTCATGGGGGATCCTCAGAAGCACTTCTTTGGTTAGGGGCAACCCGCGATTCTAGCGGACAGCCGGGACGCCCAGCCAGAGCGAACGCCGCCCGGCTGTGCGCCAGCCGCGCGCGCCGCCGCCCGGCTTGGCCGCCGCAGTCCCCGCAGGCATACTGCGCGCAACCGCGGGCGAGGGGCGCCACGGGTGGGCCAAGCACTAAGGAGAACTGCATGGGCTTCATGAGCGAATTCAAGGAGTTTGCCGTCAAAGGCAACGTCATCGATCTGGCCGTCGGGGTGATCATCGGCGGGGCGTTCGGCAAGATCGTCGACTCGATGGTGGGTGACGTGATCATGCCGGTGGTGAGCACCCTCTTCGGCGGCCTGGATTTCTCCAACTACTTCATCCCGCTGGCAGGCCAGACCGCCGAGACCCTGGCCGAGGCGAAAAAGGCCGGCGCGGTGTTGGCCTACGGCAGCTTCCTCACGGTGGCGATCAACTTCCTGATCCTGGCCTTCATCATCTTCCTGATGGTCAAGCAGATCAACCGGCTCAAGCGCCAGACCCCGGCGCCGGAACCAGAGCAGGCCGCGCCCCCCGAAGAAATCATGTTGTTTCTCAGGGGTCGCGGAGACACAAAAAAG
>NZ_JBKBVU010000206.1:4182-5516 GCF_046289365.1 Caldimonas sp.
CCCCCCCCCCCCCCCCCCCCCCCCCCCCCCTCCCCCCCCCCCCCCCCCCCCCCCTCCCCCCCCCGGCCGCGCCCCCGGAAGACATCGTGCTGTTGCGCGAGATTCGCGACGCCCTGAAGAAGTAACCGGACGTTACGCGCGCCGGGCCTGGCGTGGCGAGCCGGCACAGACGACCCGGCCACACCTGTGCCCGATTTGGCACACCGCCGGGCGCAAGCGCCTCCCGGCAGCGCAGCGGGCCCCGGGGGGCGGTTTTCGGGCCATACTGTTTCCTCTTGCAACCGCAAGTGCCATGACCCTGCCCGACCCGCGACTCCACGCCGCCATGCAGGCGGCTGTGCAGAAGATCCTGAACACCGCGTCGTCGACCGCCAGCCGCGTGGTCGACGCGCTGGGCATGCTCGCGCTGTCGGCCAAGAGCAATGCGCAACGCCAGGCCTACATGTCGGCGCAGTTCGACCTGCAGCGCAAGCTGTCGGCCTTCAACATGACGTTCACCTCGGTGCTCAACGAGAAGGTCGCCCAGGAGATCACGCCGCGCGTGGGCAGCGGGCGCAGCCTGGCCAGCACCGACTGGTCCTCGCTCAGCCTGGTGGGCGACAGCGAGGTCGAGGAGCAAGTCACGGCCCATCGGCTCGGCCTGGAGATCGAGCACGAGTGCGAGTGGGAGCTGCGCGAACTGGATGCCTACATGGGCTCGCTGCTGGGCCTGGGACGGCCCGACCCGGAGCGCAACCCCGTCCGGCCGGACGTCATCGGCAAGGCGCTGTTCCGCAGCATCGAAGTGGTGAGCCCGGAGGCCGCCGTGCGCAAGACGCTGGCCAGTGAATTGGGCCACGGGTTGGCCAAGTCGATGCGCCAGTGTTATGGGGCGATCGTCGCCGACCTCAGCGCGCGGGGGATCCAGCCGGTGGGTCTGGCTGTGCGCAGCGCCGTCATCTCGGGCACCGGCGGCGTCACGGCCCCGGCCGTGCCTTTTCGCAGCACCGGGGGCGGCCCCCTGGCCGACCAGCGCCAGGCGGCACAGGCCCTGAGCGCCCTGTTCGGCGTGCCCGCGCCGGCCGGCTTCGGGCCCAGCGGTGCAGGCGTCTTGGGCAGCACCGCCCCCGGTCCGAGCGGGGCGGGCGGTCTGCCGGTCAGCGGCGCGGCGGCCCTGGGCGGGGCGGGTGGCCCGTCCGGCCAGGGTGGACTGGGCGGCCTCGGCCGCCCGGGGGCACCGGCCGGGGCCGACGCGCAGATGCTGGATGTCATCCGCCGCCTGGCCTATCTGACCAGCGGCCCGGGCGCGCTGGACGGCGTGAGCACAGGCGGCTGGAGCACCAGCGGGGCCGGGC
>NZ_JBKBVU010000207.1:0-5470 GCF_046289365.1 Caldimonas sp.
ATCACGAGCACGATCACGGACACGAGCACGAGCACGAGCACGAGCACGATCACGGACACGATCACGGGCACGGGCACGGGCACGATCACGGGCACGACCACGCCCACGATCACGCGCATGGGCACCACCATGACGGCGCCGATCCCCATGCCTGGCTCGATCCGCTGCCGATCGCCCCGCTGCTGCGCGAGTTTCATCCCGGTTTTGGCTGGACCGGCGACTTGGAACTGGGGGCCTCCCTGCGGCTGCGCAGCGCGCCCAGCTTCCAGGCCGACCTGGAGATCGCCCGCGTGCGCGGCGACCTGCGGGTGGAGGAAGCCGGCGGCCTGGTCGAGCGGCTCGACCTCACCGAGCTGCGCCTGGCCCTGCAAGCCCGCGACGGCCGCTGGCGCTTCACCCAGGCCATGGCCGGGGCCAACTTGGGCCGCCTGTCGGGCGAGCAGACGGTGCTGGCCGGGCCACAGGATTGGTGGCCCTCGCCCGACGCCGCGCTGCGCGGACGCCTGCAGGCCGACGTGGACAACCTCGGCGCCTGGGCCGCATGGGTGCCCGCGGGCTGGCGGCTGGGCGGACAGATGCAGTTGCGCGCCGACCTCGGCGGGCGCCTGGGCGCTCCGGAGTACACCGGCGAGGTGCGCGCCCGGGCGGTGGAGGCCCGCAACCTGCTGCAAGGCATCCACCTGCGCGACGGGGAACTGCACCTCGTGATGCGCGGGGCGACGGCGCGCATCGAGACCCTGCGCGCACGCGGCGGCGAGGGCGAGGTGCAGCTCACCGGAGGGGCCCAGTTCGGCGAGCGCGCGCGGGCGCAGCTGCAACTGCGAGCCGAGCGCTTCACCGTTCTCGGCCGTGTGGACCGCCGCGTGGTCGTCAGCGGTAGCGGCCGCGTGATCCTGGAGGCCGATCGCCTGCAGGCCGACGGCGACTTCCGCATCGACGAAGGCCTGATCGACATCTCGCGCTCGGATGCGCCCACCCTGTCCGATGACGTGGTGGTGCGGCGCACCGAGGTGCGCGAAGACGAGGCGCCGCGCCGCATGGCGCCACCCCGGCGGGCCGTGGCCCTCAACCTGCGGCTGGACGCCGGCGAGCGGCTGCGGCTGCGCGGCCGGGGCCTGGACACGCGACTGGCCGGGGCGTTGCGCCTGACCACCCCGGCAGGGCGCCCCGCGCTGCATGGCGACATCCGCGCCGTGGACGGCACCTACGCCGCCTACGGCCAGAAGCTCACGATCGAAAAGGGCGTGATCAGCTTCGTCGGCACGCCGGACAATCCGCGCCTGGACATCGAGGCGACTCGGCCGAACACCGACATCCGCGTGGGCGTGGCCATCACCGGGACGGCCGAGAACCCGCGCGTGCGCCTGTTCTCCGAGCCCGAGATGAGCGAGACCGACAAGCTCTCTTGGCTGGTGCTGGGCCGGGGCAGCGGTCAGCTCGCCCGCGCGGAGGCCGCGCTGCTGCAACGCGCTGTGCTGGCCCTGGTCTCGGGTGAGGGCGACTCGCCCGCCGGCAACCTCACCCGCGCGATCGGCCTGGACGAGCTTTCGGTGCGCCAGGAGGACAGCGCCGGCGTGGCCGAGACCATCGTGAGCGTGGGCAAGCAGATCTCACGGCGCTGGTACGTGGGCTACGAACGCTCGCTCAACGCCACCAGCGGAAACTGGCAGCTCATCTACCGCATCGCGCAGCGCTTCACCGTGCGCGCCCAGGCCGGCGTCGAGGAAAACGCCCTGGACTTCATCTGGACCTGGCGCTGGTGAAGCCGTTCCCATTCATGGGACAATGCGCGCCGGCGTCCCGCCGTAGTTCAATGGATAGAACGAGCGCCTCCTAAGCGCTAGATGTGGGTTCGATTCCCGCCGGGGGGACCAGCCCCAGCGCCCGCGTTCAGGGCTCGGCTGCGGGCTTGCGCTTGCCCGCCGACGGCGCGCAGCGCGCCCACCACTGCCCCTCGAACTGGCCCTGCAGCCACTCGATGAACCGGCTCACCTTGGCCGGCACCATGCGCGGCGAGGGGTAGACGGCGTGGATCTCCTGCTGGGGCAGTTGCCAGCCGTCCAGCAGCGCCTTGAGCGCACCGGTACGCAGCGATTCGTGGGCCACGTAGCGCGGCAGCGCCGCCACACCAAAGCCCTCGCGCGCCGCCGCCAGCAGCATCGACAGGTTGTTCGATCGCAGGTTGCCGCGCACCTCGACCGACACCGCCTGGCCCCGCGCGCCGGTGAAATGCCAGCGCGCATCACCCTGCACCGTGCTGTAGATCAGCGCGCGGTGCTGGTGCAGCTCGCGGGGGGTCCTGGGCAGGCCATGTTCGTCGAGATAGGCGGGCGAGGCCACCACCACCCAGGGGTTGAGGCCCAGGTAGCGAGCGCCCAGCGTGGAATCGGCCAGGCGACCCATGCGGATGGCCACGTCCACGCCGAGTTCCACCAGGTCCACGTAGCGGTCGTCACAGCTCAGATCGACGAGAAGTTGCGGGTTCATGCGCATGAACTGCATCACCAGCGGCGCCAGCACGCGCCGGCCGAAGGCCACCGAGGTGTTGATGCGCAAGGCGCCCTGCACCTGCGTCTGCAACAGCGTGGCCACCGATTCGGCTTCCTCGATGTGGTGGGCAATGAGCTTGCACTTCTCGTAGTAGAGCAGCCCGATCTCGGTGGGCGTGACGCCATGGGTGGAGCGGTGCAGCAGCCGGGCACCGAGCTGGGCCTCCATGCGCCGCACCTGCTTGGTCGCGGCCGGTTGGCCGATGCCCAGTTCGGCCGCGGCCTTGCTGAACGAACCGAGATCGACCACGCGCACGAACAGACGGATGGCTTGCAGACGTTCCATGCGTGCTATTCCACCATGGAATAAGCGAAATGCGCCAGCGCCGTCTTCCGGGGCCGCCCCTTGCACGCCACCATCGGCACCAGTTCCCAGTCCCTTCGGTCACAGGAGATCGACATGCCCAAGATGAAAGCGGCGATGGCCGCCGTGCTGGTGATGGAAAAGGAAGGCGTCACGCAGGCCTTCGGCGTGCCCGGCGCTGCCATCAACCCCCTGTATGCCCAGCTGCGTGAGCGAGGCACCATCGGGCACATCCTTGCGCGCCACGTGGAAGGGGCCTCGCACATGGCCGAGGGCTACACCCGCGCCGCCCCGGGCCACATCGGCGTGTGCATCGGCACCTCGGGCCCGGCCGGCACCGACATGATCACCGGCCTGTATTCGGCCCAGGCCGACTCCATCCCCATCCTGTGCATCACCGGCCAGGCACCGCGGGCGCGGCTGCACAAGGAGGACTTCCAGGCCGTGGACATCGCTTCCATCGCGCGGCCCGTCACCAAGTGGGCCACCACGGTGCTGGAGCCGGCCCAGGTGCCGCGCGCCTTCCAGCAGGCCTTCCACCTGATGCGTTCGGGCCGCCCGGGCCCAGTGCTGATCGACCTGCCCTTCGACGTGATGCAGGCCGAGATCGAGTTCGACATCGACACCTACGAGCCGCTGCCGGTCTACAAGCCCGCGGCGACACGCAAACAGATCGAGAAAGCCCTGGAGATGCTGTCCAGCGCCGAGCGCCCGCTGATCGTGGCCGGCGGCGGCATCATCAATGCCGACGCCTCGGACCTGCTGGTGGCCTTTGCCGAGCTCACCGGCATCCCGGTGATCCCCACGCTGATGGGCTGGGGCAGCATCCCGGACGATCACCCGCTGATGGCCGGCATGTGCGGCCTGCAGACGAGCCACCGCTATGGCAATGCCAACCTGCTGGCCAGTGACTTCGTGCTGGGCATCGGCAACCGCTGGGCAAACCGCCACACCGGCTCACCCGAGGTTTACTGTAAGGGCCGCCGCTTCATCCACGTGGACATCGAGCCCACCCAGATCGGCCGGGTCTTCGCGCCCGACTACGGCGTCGTCTCCGACGCCCGGGCCGCGCTCGAGCTGTTCGTGGCGGTGGCGCGAGAGTGGCAGGCCGCCGGCCGCCTGAAGGACCGCTCAGCCTGGGCCGCCGAATGCCGCGCCCGCAAGGCCTCGCTGGCTTACCTGCGCAAGACGAACTTCGACACCGTGCCGATGAAGCCGCAGCGCGTGTACCAGTGCATGAACGAGGCCTTCGGCCGGGACGTGACCTACGTCTCCACCATCGGCCTGAGCCAGATCGCCGCTGCGCAGTTCCTGCACGTCTACGGCCCGCGGCGCTGGATCAACTGCGGGCAGGCCGGCCCGCTGGGCTGGACCGTGCCGGCCGCGCTGGGCGTGCGCGCGGCCGACCCCAAGCGCCCCATCGTGGCCCTGTCGGGCGATTACGACTTCCAGTTCATGATCGAGGAGCTGGCCGTGGGTGCACAGTTCAAGCTGCCCTACCTCCACATCCTGGTCAACAACAGCTACCTGGGGCTGATTCGCCAGGCGCAGCGCGGGTTCGACATGGACTACTGCGTGCAGCTCGGCTTCGAGAACATCAATGCCCCGGCCAGCGAGGCGGCCGCACAGGGTTACGGGGTGGACCATGTCAAGGTGGTCGAGGGCCTGGGCTGCAAGGCGCTGCGCGTGCACCGCGCCGAGGAGCTCGTGCCGGCGATCCGGCAGGCCCAAGCGTGGATGGCACAGCACCAGGTGCCGGTGGTCATCGAGGTGATCCTCGAGCGCGTCACCAACATTGCCATGGGCACCGAGATCGACCACATCGTCGAGTTCGAGGACCTGGCTGCGCAAGCGGCCGACGTGCCCACCGCCGTGGCCCTGCTGGATTGAAGGAGAGACCGACATGCCCCGTTTTGCGGCCAACCTCAGCATGCTCTTCACCGAGCACCCCTTCCTCGACCGCTTCGAAGCCGCAGCACGCGCAGGCTTCCAGGCCGTGGAGTTCCTGTTCCCGTATGCACACGACGCGCAGGAGATCCGTGCCCGGCTGCAGGCCCATCGCCTGACGCTGGTGCTGCACAACCTGCCCGCCGGCGACTGGGAGGCCGGCGAGCGCGGCATCGCCTGCCACCCCGATCGCGTGGCCGAGTTCCGTGAGGGCGTGGAGCGTGCCCTGGACTGTGCCCGCGTGCTCGGCGTGAGACAGCTCAACTGCCTGGCCGGCAAAGCCCCGGCCGGCGTGGACGAGGCGGTGCTGCACCACACCCTGGTGGACAACCTGCGCCATGCCGCCCAGCGATTGCGCACGGCCGGGCTGCGCCTGCTCGTCGAGCCCATCAACCGCTACGACATCCCCGGCTTCTACCTGAACCGCACCCAGCAGGCCCTGGACCTGATCGACGAGGTCGGCGCAGACAACCTCTATCTGCAGTACGACGTCTACCACGCCCAGCGCACCGAAGGGGAGCTGGCCGCCACGCTGCAGCGCCACCTGCCGCGCATTGCGCACATCCAGGTGGCCGACAACCCGGGCCGTCATGAGCCCGGCACCGGCGAGATCGCCTACGGCTTCCTCTTCGAGCACCTCGACCGCATCGGCTATGACGGCTGGGTGGGC
>NZ_JBKBVU010000208.1:0-5379 GCF_046289365.1 Caldimonas sp.
CGTAACCACCCGCAACCTGCGGCAACTCTTTGTAAAACCCGCGATTGCTGGCTTCCCAAGGCGGCGGGGCCTTGTCCATACTGCGCCGCGCTCTGAGACCGAGCGTTCCATCGTCGAGCGGGCGCGCCCCGCCACCATCCAGGGAGGATGCATGGACCTTGACCTTGCCGAGGCGGCGCGGCGTGCTGCGTCCAGCGCTTTTGGTGTGGCCTTCAGCCAATCTACGCGCTTGCTGCGCCTGCAAGGCGGCTTGCTGCCCGGGGTGCTGCCGGCCGGGCTGATCGCCCAGCGCGCGCTCGTGCACGAAGGCTTGAGCGAGCCGTTTCGGCTCGAGATCGACGCGCTGAGCCCCTCGGCGGGGCTGCCGGTGGCCGCCTGGCCGGGCCACGAGGTGGTGCTGCAACTGCTGTGTGCCGACGGCTCGCTGCGGTCCTGGCACGGCCACGTGCTGGCTGCCCGCTTTGGCGGTGCCGACGGAGGGTGGGCGCGCTACCACCTCACCGTGGGCCCCTGGCTGAGCCTGCTGCATGCCCGCCGCGACAGCTTCGTCTACCAGGGGCGCCACGCGCTGGACATCGTGGCCGAGGTGCTGCGCGACCATCCCCAGGCGCGCTGGCGCGCGCAGGTGCAGCGCGCCTTGCGCGTGCGCGAGCTGTGCTGCCAATACCGCGAGAGCGACGCCGCCTTCATCGAGCGCTTGCTGGCCGAAGAAGGCCTGGTCTACCACTTCGAGCACCACGACGCGCACGGCGAGACGCCCGCGCAGCACGTGATGGTCATCACCGACGCCCAGGCCCCGGCGCCCGATCTGGGCGCGCTGCCCTTTGGGCGCGGCGACCTGCGCCTGGGGCCCCAGGCCCGAGAAGCCGTCCACGGCGCAGCCGTGCACCACCACGGCGCGGCCACCGAAGTCGTGCTGGGCAGTTGGAGCCCGCAGCACCTGGCCGGCACCACCGCCCAGGACACCATCGCCCAGGACACCGCCGCCGCCCCATCGCGCCCGCACTGGCCGGCGCTGGCCGTCTACGACGGCGCGGGCCAGCAGCGCTACGCCGATGCGGCCCACGCGCACGAACAGGCGCGCCGCCGCGCCCAGGCGCTGGCCTGGCCCCAGCAGGGCCTGCACGCCCGCTCCAGCGTGCGCCGGCTCGTCCCCGGGGCGCTGATCGAGATCGGCGCCCACGCGGCGCTGCAAGGCCGGCGCTGGCGCTTAACCCGGGTGCGCCACCACATCACCAACCCCTTGCCGGCCCCGCCGCCCGGCGCAGCCGCCGCCGCGGCCCAGGACGATGCCGCCGGCGGTGGCTACCACAACGAGTTCGAGGCCTGCGCGGCCGAGCACCCCTGGGTGCCGCCGTGGACCCCCAAGCCCCAGGCGCCGGGGGTGCAAGCCGCCGTGGTCACCGGCGTGGACGGCGCGGCCTTGCACACCGAGCGCAACGCGCGGGTCAAGATCCAGTTTCCCTGGCAGCGCGGCGTGCGCCCGCTGCCCGGCGGCCTGGCCCACGACAGCCCCGTCGATGCCCAGGGTCATGCCCCGGGCGATGAGCGCGCCAGCGCCTGGGTGCGCGTGACCCAAGGCGCGGCCGGCCCCAACTGGGGCACGGTCTTTGTGCCGCGGGTGGGCACCGAGGTGCTGGTGGACTTCGTCGAGGGCGACATCGACCGCCCGGTGATCGTGGGCCAGCTGTACAACGAGTGCGACGCCCCGCCCTATGCGGCCGGCCAGGACTCGGGGGTCAACCACCCTGGCACGATCTCGGGCTGGCTCAGCCATGGGCTGGACGGCGGGCATCACAACAGCTGGGTGCTCGACGATGCCACCGGCCAGCTGCGCATGCGCTTTTTGTGCACCCACACCATGAGCGAGCTGGGCCTGGGCCACCTCATCGAGCAAGCCGCCTGCGGCGCGCAGCGCGGGCCCTGGCGGGGCGCCGGCTTCGAGCTGGCCAGCGCCGGCTGGACCATGGTGCGCGCCGCCCAAGGCCTGCTGCTGAGCACCACCGCCCGGCCCGCCTTGGGCCAGAGTGTGCACGGCGCGCAGATGGACACCCCCGAGGCCCAGGCCCAGTGGCGCGGCGCACACGCCTTGCACCAGCGGCTGCACCAAGCCGCCAGCGCCTGCCAGCCGGCCCAGGCCCCAGCGGTGTGGACCCAGGCCGTGCAGCAGGTGGAGCCCCCCTCCACCGAACAGGCCGCCGCCAGCGGCTTTGCGCAGCCGCTGATGGTGTGGGATGCCGCTGCCGGCGCCGTCTTCAGCACCGAAGGCCCGCTGGTGAGCTGGGCTGCCGGGGACCAGCACTGGGTGGCCCAAGACGATGTGCAGCTCAGCGCCGCCCACACCGCCAGCATCACCGCCGGCGCGGCGCTGCGCTGGTACGCCCACGACCAGGGCCTGCAGTTCAAGGCCGCTGCCGGGCCGCTGAGCATGCGCGCCCACACCGACAGCCTGAGCGTTCAGGCCGAGCGCGAGGCCACGCTCACCAGCACCGACGACGAGATCCACATCCAGGCGCAAGAGCGCATCGAGCTGGCCTCGGGCGCAGCGCGCATCGTGCTCGACGGCCCCCACATCACCTTCACCTGCCCGGGCGCCTTCACCGTGCATGCCGCCACCCATGACTGGGGGGCGGGCCTGAGCGAGCCGGCGCTCTTGCCCCATTTGCCCACCGGGTTGGTGCAGGTGCCTGAGGCGACCGCTCAGGTGCGCCTGGCCTACCACGACGGCGAACCCGTGCAAGGCGCGTCAGTGCTGGCGCGCAGCGCCGACGGCACTGTGCACCGCACGCAGCTCGACGTGCAGGGCTTTGCGCAAATCGACGGCTTGCGCGGTGCGATGGTGGAGCTCACCGTCGGCCCGGACATCCGGCCCTATGGCCGCTTCAAGCTGCCGGCGCGCTGCGACGAGGACCTGCAGCACTGGAACACAGGTGCGGCATGAGCCAGACTGTCTTGCCTGCGGGCATCGTCGAGCGCGTGTGGGACGGGGCGGGTGAGACCTGGCACTGGCTGCGCGGCGTGGTGCTGGGTGAATGGGAGGACCGGCGCAGCACCAGCCAGATCGTGGCCGACGCCATGGTGGGCTTCGTGCCCGGGCTGGGCTCCATCGTGACCTTGCGCGACCTGATCGCCGTCATCGTGCGCCTGGCGCGCCACCCCGACAAGCGCGAGGACGTGGACGAGTGGATTTTGCTGGTGGTGATGCTGCTGCCGCTGATCCTGACGGCCGCCGGCGCCTTGGCCGCTGGCGTGGGCGCCCTGGTCGGCGCTGAGCTGGGCGGCTTTTTGCGCGCCGTGGGCCTGTGCCTGGTCAAAAAGGGCGGCGTGGCGCTCAAGAGCCTGGTCGAGTTCCTCAACGCCCATGGCTACGGCAATGCGGTGCAGGCGCTGCAGCAGGTGAAGTTTGCCCGCTACAAAGACGCCGTGGTGCGCGGCTTGAACGAGCAGATCGACAAGCTCATCGAGCTGGCCCGGGGGCTGCAACGCAAGCTGCAGGCGATCGACCCCCACAGCCTGCCGGTGTGGCTGCCTGGGCGTGAGGCCGCCTTGCGCGGTGTGCAGCGCTGCCAGGCCTTCATCGGGCAACTGCAAAGCCTGCGCGAGGCGGCGCGGCGCAAGATCCCCGAGGCGCTGCTGGAGATGGACGAGCGCCTGGGCGCCTTGCTGGCCGGCGACTTGCGCGCGGCCACCCATGTGACCTACACCGTGCCCACCGGCCAGGCCGCCCCGGCGGTGGCCAAGCTCGAGCGCAGCGCCGAGCACGCCGGGCCTGAGCTGCGCAACCCCCACCCGCCCGAGCCGGGCAACACCCGCCGCCTGCCCGAGCGCCGGCTGCTGCTGGTGCAGCATCCGCGCGAGTACCGCTACACCGACGCCAGCGGCCGCCCCGTGGGTGCCAAACCCTATGTGCCAGGGGTGACCAAGGTGGAGAATCCACCACTTAGTGAGCGGAACTGGGATCGAGCAAAAGAGAAAGTCCAAGAAGGTTGGCCCGATCTGACGGCTCCCAACCCCCAAAAGCCCGGTCGGTACAACACCGACTACGACACCTTCTCGGGCACCTTGCGCGCGCAGCGCATCAGCGCAGGCAGCGCGCAGACTTTCAAGCGGCTGGTCAGTCACGACAAGGGTGATTTCATGGACCGCGGCGCCTTCTGGACGCGCGAGCTGCCGGCCGACGGGCAGGCGATGCGCGCCGATCTGTCGGTCAAGGAGGGCTGGAACAAGGACGGTCAATACGTGGAGCTGCGTGTGCCGCCCAAGGGCCATCCGGTGTGGAAGGAACTGCACGCCTTGCAGGAGAAGGCCGCAGGCCGCCCCGTGAAGTACCGCGAGGAGCTGAAGTTCTGGGAAGGTCCGGCCGCCTCTCAGGTCTATGAAAAGCAGCTCCCCGATGGCACCAAAGTTCCCGACGACTGGTACTTGCCCGGTGGAGGACAGCAGCAGTTCTTCGACCGCGAGCAGTTGGCCGTGCTGCAACGCCACGGCTTCATCACCCAAAGGCAAGCGACGAACTTTACGGATTTCGACGCGAAGATCGGCAACATCGTGCCCAAGGACGGCCCTTGCTTCGAGGTCGTGCCTCTGGATGTGGCCGTGCCCCCACCCCAGCCCACAGGAAACGCACCATGAGCCAAGCCAAGGACAACCCGCTGCAACTGCCCGCGCACATCAAGGCCATGCCCGAGGACGAGAAGCGCGCGCGCAAGGCCTGGCTCAAGCAAAAGTTCTCATCCTTCGAGTATCACGAGGAATTGGTCCGAACGCATGAGCAGTGGCGCGGCGTTCTGCGTCGCGCTTTGAATCGTGCATTGACTGATGCTCAATGGCAGCAACAGTGCCCCGGTGAAGCTGCTGTTGCGAAGAACTTTGCCCAAACCGCCATGCCTTTGATCGAGGCCAAGCCCAAGCCTGGCGACTACAAACGCGAGCTTTGGGACAAGTACTACGCATCGGGTCTTTTTCGCTCCATCCCCGACTACAACCGCTACCTCGTCAGCGAAGGCGACTTCCTGTCTTGGCTTACCCCGGACGAACACCGCGAATTGGGGCGCTACTGGGGGCCGATGGCGAGGATGGCGCAGAACATTGCATACACGGTTGATGATCGTTGGGAGGAAGATCCAGATGATCAAGACTGGATCCTCGACGAAAAGTACACCGGCCCCATCGACTGGCCGGCCAACTGGAGGGAAGAAGTCGATCTTCCCGGCGATGCAAGGCCCCGACCGCCCTCCACCCCTGCCGGATCGCCCTGTCCGCGCACGGGCTGGTGGTTCACGCCGGCCAAGGCGAACAGCCGCCGCCACTTCCAGGCCGGCCAGATCATGCCGGACCTGCACGCCGACTGGGGCCTGACGATTTGGCAGTGGGATGTGC